>JADZDV010000019.1 GCA_020850915.1 Chloroflexota bacterium
CCCGGGACTCTACAGCGACCTGAAGCCGCTGCCATAGGCACGGGAGTCATCTGGGTAGGGGCAGGCCCCCGCCAGCCTGCTCTGGCGATCGCGGATCACCCCGGGCCACGTCGCCATCGGTTCCGACAGCTAGACCAGGGCGACCATATCCGCTGCGCTGCCGTTCGCGGCGCTCAGGTCAGGCAGTGCAGTTACAAGGGCCGCCCCTACTGGTCTGGCGACGCCCCGCGACTTCATTCGATCGCGCCCTCTTGACAGAACGCGCGTTTTCTCGTCTACTGGGAACAGGGGTAGAGGAGGTTCCGATGGCTGGCCAGGAACTGAAAAACTTCGAGAGTGCCGACGAGACGCGGGCGTTCGAGAAGGGGCCGGTGGATCTCGTCAACATTGGGGGCGGTGTCGTGGGTCGGCTGACCCTCGAGCCCGGCTGGCGCTGGTCCGAGCACATCAAGCCGGCGGCCGGAACGGAGTGGTGCGAAGCGCCGCACTTCCAGTACCAGGTCTCCGGCCGGCTGCGGATCAAGAGCAGTGACGGCAGCGAGATTGAGAGCGGTCCGGGCGATGTGACGTTTCTCCCAGCCGGGCACGACGCCTGGGTTCTTGGCAACGAACCAGTCGTGCTGGTCGATTGGAACGGGACTTCGAAGTACGCCAGGCAGTAGCGGCGCTCTTCACGCCGCTTCGGTTCAGTCGGCGTCAAAGCTCCAGCGGCTGGCTGACGAGAGAAAGTCGCTCTCCAGCCAGCTCAGGGCTTCGCGCGGCTGCAGCACGTAGACGACGCTGAGCGGGTTCACAACGTCCGGGCGGATCTGGTACTTCACGTCGTAGGCCTCCACGAAGGCGGCTAACTGGGCAGGGTCCGTCACTTCGGCGGCGACGCCTTCAAGAATGACGACCTCGTCTCCGCTCTCCAGGTGGATGACGAGGTCAGGCCGAGCGGCCAGGTTGCGCCCCTTGCGTGAACGGCGATCGGTGCTGAAGAAGAGCCGCTCGTCTACCCATACCGCCCAGACCGGGGCGGCGTGAGGGAGTCCGTCGGGCCGGGTGGTGCAGACCCAATAGCTCTTCGACGCTGCGATCCAGTCGCGGACGCGCTCCCATGGGAGCACTCGCGTTCCCGGCGTGTCGGGCAGGCCGTACTCGGCCGGCACGCGCAACGGGCCGGCGGTTGGCGTCGACTGAGACCGAGACTGGTCCGACAAGGCATTTCCCCCCTGTGGGCGTGGCCGCTCGGCGTGATCGCGCGATGACCGCGGGTCTGGAGCAATGATAGGCGAGGCGGCGGGGCGATCCAGAAAAGGATCAGTCGCTGCTCAAGACCGCGTAATCCCCGAATCTGGCTGCTGGCTGGTAGTGCTCTAGGATGTAGTCGTCCAGGCGCGTAACGCTGCCGCGGACGCCGCTCTGGTTGGGCTCGACGTATTCCTGGAATCCACCGAAGAGGACGATATAGCGGACATCGCCGTCTCGCAGGTTCTGGATGATCTCCCCCTGGACGTCGGCGCGGTTGACTCGGGCGGCGAGCAGGTCGTCGTATCTCGTGGCGTTGGCCCGACCGGCGAGGAAGTAGAAGATCGCGTCGTTTCTCGTCGCGCGGTCGTGGCGCGCGTTGCCCACGAAGATCTTATCCCCCGGCGCCGTTTGCGCGCGGACGTAGTCAATGGCCTGCGCCTGGCCGGTGAGGGCCGGGCCAGGACCGGCGAGCGGGAGGAGCGCTTCCGCGGAGGCTGGCCAGGCCGTGGTGCTCAGGATGATCGCCCCAACGACCGCCGGGGAGACGAGGTAGCCGACCGCCGGCGCCGGCAGGAGCGGCGCGGTCCAGAGCAGGTAGCGCCGCCAGCGCGTGTGCCCGGCAAGTCGGTGAGCGAGGACCGTCAGGAGCGTCGCCCCGACGATCGAGGTGGGGAGCAGGTGCACCTGGTCGTTGCGCTGGATCGCCTGGTTGAACAGGGCCGCGCCGAAGAGCGTCAGAAGCAACAGGCCGGCCAGCTCGGTCACAGCGCTCGGCGCCGACCGGGCCGAGCAGCACCGGACGGAAAAGACCACGGCGCCGACGATGTACAGAGCGATGGGCCCGTAGAACGGTATCCAACTGTGGGAGAGGAACGCCAGAACATCCCCCCACGACGATTGACCGGCGGCCATCGCCTGGACGTCCGGGAGCAGCGGCGGATACGGGAGCGACCACGAGCCTGGGAACACCCGGAGCGGGAAGATCACGAAGTCGAACAGCAGCTCTTCCGCCGGGACTGTGGCCAGGAAGTACCAGGCGACGGGAACGACCATCGCCAGCAGGCCCGCGGAAAAGACGAGGCTCTCTCGAAGTGCTCGACGGACCCTGTCAGCGAGGCCCGTGCGGGCCTCACCGCCGCGGACACAGGAGAGGAGTCCCAGAGCTCCGATCTCGGACGCGACGGCGTAGACGCCAAAGTCGTGGCGGTAGACGGTCGCGACGCCAACCAGGAATCCGCTTGCCGCGAGCCAGCGCAGCCGCCGGCCCGAGCCGTAGACAAGTAAGCAGGCCATGCTCGCAAGGGCCAAGGCGAGCGCCTGAAAGATGACGTAGCTGTAGGAGCCGCGAGAGGCGAGCCAGAGCGTGACGAGACAGACCGGTGCGAGGCCGGCCCGACGAGAGGTGAGCTGCGCAGCCACAAGGTACACGCCGAGCAGCACCAGAGCTCGCGTGATGAAGTCCCAGGCTCGCTCGACTCCGAGGGTGGGCCCGAACAACGTGAAGAGTCCCGCGAGCGTGTAGTACTGGCCGGGCGCGTAGTAGGCCCAGAAGTCTCGGTACATGACCGCGCCGGCCGCGATCCTTGCGCCACCGTTCGCCACGAATCCCTCGTCGAACAGGTGGGCGCCGGGGTCCATCCGGTTGAACGTCGGCCCGCCGTTGCTGAGCGCCAGGTAGAGGTAGACGACGGCGAGGACGGGGATCAGGACGTACCGTGGCGGCAGCTTGAGCAGACCGAACAGCGTCATCCAACTCCCTCGCGTCTCTTCAAACGAGCCACCGTCGTTGGAAAGGGACGAGGAGGTCGGGGATTGTCGTTGCGGGTGCTGTTCGCCGCGCTTGCGCTAGTCACGCTGGTCCAGCTCAGGAACGACCTTGCCCTGCTCCTACCGCCGTGGGAAGTGATGTACGGCGAGTCCATCATCCATCATCCACGACCAGGCGGCGCGCCTCGTGCGCGGCGAGGCGCTGTACCAGCCGTTCGGCCAGCCGCCCTATACCGTGACGGCGTACACGCCGGTCTTCTACTGGCTGGCAGCTCTCCTGCAGGCGGCATTCGGGCCCGGTTTCGCCCCCGGCCGCGTCCTCTCGTTCGGCGCCGGTGTTGTCGCGGCGATCCTGGTTGGACAGATCGCGGCGCGACGGACGCAAGCCCGTTGGGCCGGCTGGTTCGCCGGAGTGCTGTTCTTCGCGCTCGGCATGCCGGGCGCGTACTCGTGGCTCCCGCTCTATAAGGAAGACGTGCTCGGGGTGACGCTGTCCCTCGGGGCGATCGCCGCGCTGGGCCGAGGGACCGGTCGTCGGCAGGTCCTGGCCGCCGCGACGCTTGCCGCCCTGGCGGCACTGACCAAGCAGACGTTCGTCGCGGCCGGTCTCGCGGGTGCGATCTGGCTATGGAGACGGGATCGCCGGGGCGCGAGGCTGTTCGCCAGCGTCGCCGTCGCGCTTGTCGTGCTCGTGTGCGCCGCCATGGAGGCGACTGCCGGCGCGTTCCTGGCCAACGCGATCTTCGCGAACGTCAATCCCTTCCGCCCCGAGGTGCTGGGGTTGAATCTGGGACTGCTGCTGCTGTTCCAGTCGGGGCCGATCATCCTGGCGATCCTCTACCTGCTCGACCGGGCTGGACAGACACCGAAGGCGGAGAACGATCTGATGGTCTGGTACTGGGCACTCACCATGGTTCCGCTTGTCGGGCTCGGAAAGGTCGGCTCGAACTACAACTACTGGATCGAGTTCGCCGCGGCGACCAGCATCCTGGCCACACTGGCCGTCCAACGCCAGCTCGATCGCGCGCGAATGATGGGGCAGCACGCTCGGATGCCTGTCGCCTGCCTGGCGCTCGCCGTCCAGCTCGTCGCGGGCGGGCTGCTAGCGCACGTGGAGGGGCTCATCGGGCCCGCCGCCCACAGCCCCAGCCAGGGCCAACTGGCTGAGTTCGCATCGCTCGTCCACCGCGTGCGATCCGAACCGGGACCGGTGCTTGCCAATCCACTGGACGTCGTGACCCTGGCCGGCAAACCGGTCCTGTTCGAGCCGTACCTCTTCAGCATTCTTCAGAGCGAAGGCCAGTGGGACGCGGCGGACCTGAGCCGCCAGATCTGCGCCGGCGAGGTGCGGCTCCTCGTCCTCGACACACCACTAGAGCGTGGCAGCACCGAGTTCCAGGGCTACACGCACTGGCCGCGGCCGGTCTTCGACGCGCTGCGCCAGACGATGCGGCTGGAGGACACGCTCGCCAATCGGTTCGTCTACGTGCCGCGGGGCCCGCTGCCACCGGACGGCAGCGCTGCCGGCTGTCAGGCGTAGACGTCGGGGCGGCTCACCCACTCGACGCCGAGACGGATGAGCGCCCCCGCGGGGCAGCGCTGCGCAGATGGCGCAGGGAGAGCCAGAACGAGCAGAGGATCAGGTAGGTCAGGATCGGCCTCTGCACCAGGTTCTCCAACGGTCCGGAACTCACGTCGTCCTGAAGGGTGACACCTGACGCGAGCGTGGCGAGTCGCATGGCGAAAGGCACACCCACGGCCAGGGTGGCGATGGTCACGAGCGTCCAGCGCTCGGCCCGCGCCACGCCAGCCCGGGCCCTCTTGAACAGCACGCTCCAGGAGAGGATCGCCGCGCCCAGGTAATGGGCCCAGGTGAGCGGGTTCACGAGCATCAGGATGATCAGGGCCGTGGCATAGAGCAGGTCGAACCGCTCGACAGGTGAAGAAGTGAGGCGCCGGGCCTCGGTCCGCGGCGCGGCCCAGACCGCCAGGAGCAGCACGGCTCCGCAGGTCGCCCCGGTCAGCGCTGGGGCGAGCCACGGCAGCTCGGCGACGGGCGCCATGTACGGTCCGCCGACGAATAGCCGCCCGAAGAAGCCGGCAAGTGAAAGGTTTCCCTCAGTCCCGATCCACCAGCTCACCTGAGCGCCGACACCCAGATAGTCGCGATAGGCGTCGATCCCGAGCACCGGCAGGGTGACCAGGAAGATCGCGGCGGCTGCGAGCGCCGAAAGGACCGTCGTGCGCCAGGCTCTCATGAGCAGGAACACGCCGAGCATCAGGGCCGGGTAGATCTTCAGCGCGATCGCGAGACCGAGCAGCACCGCGGCCGCGTCGCGCCGTCCGCTCCGGTAGCAGGACCAGACGCCGACGAGCAGCAGGGAGACGTACGGTGAGAGGGTGACGTACACCGCGGAGTTGACGACCGCCGGAAATGCCAGCAGTCCGACCAGGGTGAGCAGACGCGGGCGAGCGTCGCTGGGCCACAGGGCGAGGCCTTTGAAAATGAGCCAGCACATCGCCGCGTAGGCCAGAAGTCCGGTGATCTCCCACGTCCAGCTCGCGGCGCTGTATGGCAGGAGCGCCACCGGCAGGGTGAACAGAATCGAAAGTGGCGGATGGGCGTTAACGGTGATGTAGTCCATCGGGCCGAAGCTGCCCGAGAAGTAGGCCGCGCGGAACGGAGCGAGCGGTGGATAGAGCGGGGCTCTGGCCAGGAGCTGGCGCGCCGAGATGTAGTCCTGGAAGAGGTCCTGCGGTCGATTCGCCGCGAAGCCGGCCGCCGCGAGCAGCACCGCCACCTGGAACGCCACGGCTGTCACCAGCAGCGCGAGCTGCATCATGCGACCGATCCCCAGCGATCGCGATGACGGAACGGCCCGCGCCTCTTGCACTTCA
>JADZDV010000020.1 GCA_020850915.1 Chloroflexota bacterium
GCTCGGACCAGGGCACCGCCACCAAGATGGCCCTCAGCAGCCTGTTCGCCACCTGGGCCCGCCAGGGCCTCGATCCCCTGCTCCAGTGCCGCCGCCTGCTCACCTCACCTCAATTCTGAACTCTTACCATCCTTCAACTGCTCCTGCTTCTCAAGCAGACGGTCGAATCGACCGACCGTGCCCAGGTGTTGCAGCT
This sequence comes from Chloroflexota bacterium, assembly GCA_020850915.1. The sequence goes on from JADZDV010000020.1 coordinate 197, forward strand.
CGGCGGCGATCGAGCGCTCGTGGACCTCGGGACGTTTCCAGAAGTGGTCCACGGTCATATGTCGCCCGGCAGCATTGGGTTCTCGTTCTCGTGGTCGCCAGCCAGGCCGTTTCGGCTGGTCTATCCGGCTCAGTCGAATGCCCCGCTCGCTGTCGCCGACCAGCTTGTCTTCGCCGCGGGTATTCGCGAGGCAAATTCAAGCGCTTCGTCGAGACCTGTCGTCAACCAGTTCAGGTATCAGCTCCGCTCAGCGCCATCGGGCTACCACTTCGGAATGCAGCGGAAGGCCGAAAGCGGCGACCAGTACGAGATCGTCACTTCGCCATTCGACCTGAAGCGCTTCCGCGGCCGGCCGACGCCGTTGCCACCGCCGGTGAAGTTCTACGGATTCCCGGACCAGGTCTACGCCGCGTATCAGAACGCGGGGTTTCTGGCCGACTTGCAGCTCGAGCTCGAAGAGCTGTTCGCGGGCGTCTACTACCTCGGTCCACTGCGGGAGTATCCGAAACGACAGTACACGTGGGCCGGAGCGCAACCCTCGGACATGGGCCAGCGCGGAGAGCGCGTCATCGATGCGCTATTAGCTTCTCGAGACCGCGACGAGCTGGTAAAGCGCGGACGGCGTCGTCACCGGCGCCCACTTGATTGGATTGTGGCTGACTGGCTGAAGCAGCTCGGGTTGATCCACGCGTTCTCCGTGGACCCGGTCGCGCCGGGTAGCAACCTCTACCAGGTCCATGTCCAGAAGACGCCGAGCGCCCCCAGAGTGCTCGTGACGGACGTCGGGTTTGGCGTTTCGCAGATCCTGCCGGTGCTCGTGCTCTGCTACTACGTGCCTGAAGGCTCGACCATCATCCTCGAACAGCCTGAGATCCATCTCCACCCGTCCGTCCAGGCTGGCCTGGCCGATGTCCTCATCGACGCAGCGGTTGGCAGGGGAGTGCAGGTCGTCCTGGAGAGCCACAGTGAGCATCTGCTGCGGCGCCTTCAGCGGAGAATCGCGGAGGGCACGCTGCTGAAGCCCGAGGACGTGGCGCTGTATTTCTGCGAGATGAAAGGGACCGCGTCGACGGCAACGCCGCTGGAAGTGGACATCTTCGGCAATATCGCCAACTGGCCGGAGGACTTCTTCGGCGACGAGCTGGGCGAGCTGGTGGCGATGTCCGAAGCAGCCTCGCAGCGCGAACCGAACGGCGCTCGCGGGTGAGGGCGGTCGTCGTCGATACGAACGTGCTAGTCACCGCCGACGGCAGGGCCACCCAGGCGTCGAGAGCCTGTATGGTGGCATGCGCGAAGAGGCTTCGAACGATCAAGAGTGGCGAGCTTGTGGTCATGGACAGCGGCCGACGCATCCTTCGCGAGTACCAGGCCAACATCCTGGGTCCTGCGCAGCCCGGGCCGGCCTGGGCCTTTCTGAAATGGGTTCTGACGAACTGGGCCAATCCCCGTCGCTGCGAGCTGGTGAAGCTCACGCCGCGCGAGGCCGATCCTAACGCGTTTGTGGAGTTTCCCGAAGCCCCGGCCCTCCGGGATTTCGATCGGTCGGACCGGAAGTTTGTCGCCGCCGCGATCGCCAGTGCCTACCAGCCGGCAATCGTCAACGCGACGGACACTGACTGGCGCGACTTTCAGGCTGTGCTGGGACCATACGGTGTGCGGGTGCAGTTTCTCTGCCCGGAGCTGATGGACGGAGATTGACCAAGGAGGGGGCAAGCGATGGCCATCACCAACTACGAGCGCGTCGGCAAGGCGCTGGAGCTGCTGAAGGACGGCCTGCGCCCCTTCGTCGAGCGCGAGCTGCGGGCCGCGCTCGGCAAGTACTGGATCACCGAGGCCACCTCCGCCTGGCGCAACGATCTCGTCTGGCCGGAGGGCGAGGACGAGCCGCGCCTCGACGCGGCGGCCGTTCTGCGCCTGCTCGTCGATCAGTGGAACGCCGTCTTCCGCCGGACGCTGGGCCAGGCGGAGCGCTCGCTGGTATTCGAGCTGCGCGACGTGCGCAACCGCTGGGCCCACCAGAACGCCTTCTCCGGCGACGACACCTATCGCGCCCTGGACTCCGCCGCTCGCCTCCTGACCGCCGTCTCCGCGCCTCAGGCGGCCGAGGTGGAGCGGATGAAGCTGGAGCTGCTCCGCCTCCGCTTCGACGAGCAGGTCCGCTCCGAGAAGCGCAAGAGCGCCGGGACGACGGTGGACAGCCCCCTCACCGGCAGCATCACGCCCTGGCGCGAGGTGGTCAGCCCCCATCGCGACGTCGCCAGCGGCCACTACCAGCAGGCCGAGTTCGCGGCCGATCTCTGGCAGGTCCACCTCGGGCAGGGCAGCGACGAGTACCGCGACCCGGCCGAGTTCTTTCGCCGGACCTACCTGACCGAGAGCCTGAAGCGCCTGCTGACAGGCGCCGTCCAGCGAGTGGCCGGGAGCGGGGGTGACCCGGTCGTCCAGCTCCAGACGAATTTCGGCGGCGGCAAGACGCACTCCATGCTGGCGCTCTACCACCTCTTCGGCGGCACGCCGCCCACCGAGCTGCCCGGCGTCGACGAGGTGCTCCAGGAGGCTAGCGCGTCAACGCTGCCCCGGGCGCGGCGAGTTGTTCTAGTCGGCAACAAGATCTCCCCCGGCAACCCGGCCACGAAGCCGGACGGCACGGTCGTTCGCACGCTCTGGGGCGAGCTGGCCTGGCAGCTCGGCGGACGCGAGGCGTTCGAGCGGGTGCGCTACGACGACGAGCGGGCCACCAGCCCCGGCGACGCGCTGCGGAAGCTGTTCGACAGCTACGGCCCCTGCCTGGTGCTGATCGACGAGTGGGTTGCCTACGCCCGCCAGCTCCACGAGCAGAGCGACCTCCCGGCCGGCAGCTTCGAGACGCAGTTCTCCTTCGCCCAGGCGCTGACCGAGTCGGCCCGGCTGGCGAAGGGCTGCCTGCTGGTGATCAGCCTGCCAGCCTCGGACACGGCCGGCTCGCCCCACACCCAGGCCGACGACGCCGAGGTGGGCGGCCAGCGCGGGCGCGAGGCGCTGGAGCGGCTGCGGAACGTCATCGGTCGACTGGAAGCCTCCTGGCGACCGGCCAGCGCCGAGGAGGGCTTCGAGATCGTGCGCCGACGCCTCTTCGAGCCGCTGGTCGAGCAGAGTCAGTTCGTCGCGCGGGATACCGTGGCGCAGACCTTCTTCGACTACTATCGCCAGCAGCGCCAGGAGCTGCCGCCGGAGGCCAGCGAGGCAGACTACGAGAAGCGCCTCAAGGCGGCCTACCCGATCCACCCGGAAGTGTTCGATCGGCTCTACACGGACTGGTCCACCCTGTTGAAGTTCCAGCGGACGCGCGGCGTGCTGCGCCTGATGGCGGCGGTGATCCACAGCCTCTGGGAGAAGGGCGACCGCAACCCGCTCATCCTGCCGGCCAGCATCCCGATCGACGACCCGCGGGTCCAGTTCGAGCTGACCCGCTACCTCTCCGACAACTGGGTGCCGGTCATCGAGAAGGACGTGGATGGTCCCAGCGCCCTGCCGCCGCGGATCGACGGCGAGGTCTCCAACCTCGGCAAGCTCTCCGCTTGCCGCCGGGTGGCGCGCGCGATCTACCTCGGCTCGGCGCCAACGGCCGGCGTGGCGAACCGGGGCCTGGAGGACCGGCGGATCAAGCTGGGCTGCGTCATGCCCGGCGAGACGCCGGCCATCTTCATGGACGGCCTGCGGCGCCTGGCCGCCTCGGCGACCTTCCTCTACCAGGACGGCCCGCGCTACTGGTACGCCACCCAGCCCACGGTGACCAAGCTGGCCGAGGACCGCGCCGCGCAGCTCGAGCGCGATCCCGACGCCGTGGCGAGAGAGCTGGAGCAGCGCCTGCGCGCCGACCTGCGCCGAACGGGAGACTTCGATCGCATCCACGCCCTGCCGCCGCGCATTGACGCCGAGGTCTCCAACCTCGGCAAGCTCTCCGCTTGCCGCCGGGTGGCGCGCGCGATCTACCTCGGCTCGGCGCCAACGGCCGGCGTGGCGAACCGGGGCCTGGAGGACCGGCGGATCAA
>JADZDV010000021.1 GCA_020850915.1 Chloroflexota bacterium
CCACTAACCACTAACCACTAACCACTGGCGATAGACGGCGTTCCCGGCGCGGTGCTACGCTCCCTGGCGTTCTGAAACAGTACACAGGAGACTCGATGCGCGCTGCTGTTCTCGTCGCTCCCCGCCAGCTTGTCTTACAGGATGTTCCCGTGCCGAAGCTCAAGCCGGGCGAGGTGCTCATCCGGATGCACGCGAACTCTGTCTGCGGGTCGGATGTCCACGCCTACCGGGGGACGCACGCTCGAGCGCAACCGGGTGGCTGGTTCGGCCACGAACTGGCAGGCGCCGTCGAGCAGCTCGGCGCAGGGGTGGCCGGACTCGAGATCGGCCAGCGAGCAGCCGTGGACGGCGTGATCCCGTGCGGAGCGTGCCTGTACTGCCAGGAGGGGCATGGCAACCGCTGCCTGAACTATCTGACCACCGGCTTCCGGGGCGACGGCGGCCTGGCGGAGTTTGTCCGCGTGCCGGCCGGGAACGTGTACCCGATCCCGGACAACGTGACGATGGACCAGGCGGCGCTGATCCAGCCGCTCTCGATCGCCTACCACGCCGTACACCGCCGTGCGGAGGTGCAGGCCGGGGAGACGATCGTCATCATGGGAGCGGGACCGATCGGGCTGTGCTGCCTGGCGCTATGTCGGGCCCAGGGGGCGCGAGCGATCGTCTCCGACCTGCGCGACGGGCGCCTGCGGATGGCTGAGCGGCTGGGCGCGGCGGCGGCGGTGGATATTCGGGAGCAGGGCCTGCTGGAGGTCGTGAAGGGTCAAACCGACAGCGTGGGGGCAAACCGCGTGATCGAGTGCGTGGGCGGAGAGCAGGAGGAGACGCTGCTCGAGGCCTGCAAGCTGACCCGGCGGGGCGGTGTGATCGTGGTCGTTGGCCTGTTCTCATCGCCGAGCATGCCGCTTGGATCGCTGGACTTCGCGACGCGAGAGCTGACCGTCAAGGCGTCCCAGAGCTACGTGGGCGCGCAGACCTACGCCGCGTGCGTGGATCTCGTCGCCTCCGGGGCGATCGACCTGACACCGCTAGTGACCCACACGTTTCCGCTCGCCGGCGCGCCAGAGGCGCTACGGCGGCTGGACGCCGGCGACCAGCAGATCGTCAAGGCGGTCATCCACCCGAACGAGTGAGCAACCGGCTTGACGCGAGGGCGAGGGCGGCGATTTCGTTGACCTGCCCGACGGTCTGCCGTATCCTGGCCCAGAACTCTGAACCACTGCGCGGCATGTCTGGACGAAGGCGAGCAGCGGCGCTCTGGCCGGACGTACCGACCACGGTACTCTGGCAACCGCGCGGCACGTCTGGCTGGAGCTGCCCGCCGCGACAACAGAGATGAATGTTGAAGGAGACCTGTCTTCATGCACCAGGGAATTCTCATGGCATCGCGCGGATCGCTGTTCCGCTCCGTCATCGGGCTGGTCGGCGCAACGCTGCTCCTGTCAGCGTGCAGCGGAGCCCCGGCGCCAACCCCCAAGGCCGCGGAAGTGCCGACGACCGCGCCTGCCAAGCCGGCCCCGCCGGTAGCCCCGGCTGCGCCAGCGGCGTCACCCGCGGCGGCCGCGCCGGCCGCCAGCCCTGTTTCTGGCGCGCCCGTGGCCAGCCCCGCCGCGGCACCTCCCGCCGCCAGCCCCGCGGCGGCGGCCAGGCCGAGCGGTCCCGTGGACACCGTCACGGCGGCCGTGAGCCCGAACTTCATGCACCTGCCCACGTTCGTGGCGATCGAGAAGGGCATCTTCGCGAAGAACAACCTCGACGTGAAGACCAAGATCCTGAGCAGTGGCCAGGAGATGGCGAAGGCTGTCCAGGCGAACGAGGCCCAGTTCATGGGCGGCGCCATCTCGAATACGCCCACCGCGCGCGCTATCGACGTCGACGTCGTCGGCTTTATCGGCTACATGAACGACGCGACGACCGCCCACTCAGACGATATGCTCGCCATTCTGGCGCGCTCCGATCGCGGCATCGAAGCGGGCAATCTGAACTCGCTGGTCGGGAAGAAGCTCGGGACGATCGTCGGCGGCACAGGGCACGTCTACCTGCTCAAGCTGCTGAAGGCGGCAAACATCCCGGCCGACAAGGTGGAAGTGCTGAACGTGACCCAGGCGAACACCGTCTCGACGATCCAGACGGGCGCGGTGGACGCGGTCGTCGCCTTCGAGCCGTACGTGGCCCAGATTCGGGAGACGGTCCCGGGGCTGATCACCGTGAAGCAGGGCGGCGGAGTGCTTGGTTACACGATCATGTTCTCGGCGACCGGCGACTACATCAAGAAGAACCCCGACCTGGTGAAGCGGATGACCCTCGCGCTGGCGGAGTCGGAGCAGTACATTCGCCAGCACCCGGACGAGGCCGCTGAGATCGGGACGCACTGGGTGACTGGCCTGCCGCTCGGCATCGCGAAGAAGGCGGTGGTCAACATGCGGTTCGATCCGCGGATCAGCAAGTATACGGTGGAGACGTACAGGGAATCCGTCCAGGACCTGATCGATCAGAAGGCGCTCAAGAGCGCCGCGTGCTGCCAGCCGGAGGCTGCAATCAACACGACGATCGTCGACCAGGTACTCAAAGAGCACCCGGAGTTCATCTCGGACATCAAGCCGATCCCGTAGGTTGGCTGGCCGCGATCGGGTGCAACTGGCCGGGGCGGGCCGCCAGGATGGTCCGCCCCGGCGTGAGGCACACCCGCCGCCGGACCGGTCCAGCGGTCCGACCGCCTCGGGCGGGTCTCACCTCCCGTGGTGGTAGAATGCACGGTCGTGAAGACGAGAGACGTTCGCGTCGAAACGATTCGCCCGCTGTTGCCACCCGCGATCCTGCAAGAGGAGCTACCTCTGAGTGAGGCTGCCTCCGAGGGGGTGGCAGGCGCCCGCGAGGAGATCGTTCGCATTCTGAACAGAGAAGACGATCGACTCATCGTGGTGGTCGGACCCTGCTCGATCCACGACCCGGAAGCAGGACGGGAGTACGCGCGGCGCCTGAAAGAGGTGTCCCAGGAGCTGCGGCGCGACCTCTGCATCGTGATGCGGGTGTACTTCGAGAAGCCCAGAACGACCGTCGGGTGGAAGGGGCTCATCAACGACCCGCGGCTGGACGGCTCGTTCGCGATCAACGAGGGGCTGCGACTGGCGAGAAGGCTCCTGCTGCACGTCGTGGAGTTGGGACTGCCCACAGCCTGCGAGTTCCTCGATCCGATCACGCCACAGTTCACCTCGGACCTGGTGAGCTGGGGCGCCATCGGCGCGCGGACGACCGAGAGCCAGGTCCATCGCGAGCTTGCATCTGGCCTTTCGATGCCAGTCGGTTTCAAGAATGGGACCGACGGCGGCGTTCAGGTGGCTATCGACGCCTGCCGAGCGGCGGCGCACCCACACCATTTCCTGGGCGTCACCGAGCAGGGGCTCGCTGGCATCGTCTCCACGCGGGGCAATCCAGATTGCCATGTCATCCTGCGCGGGGGGCGCGAGGGGACCAATTTTGACGCTGCAAGCGTCGGCCGGACGCTCGAGGCGCTGCGAAAGGCTGGCCTGCCTGAGCGGATCATGATCGACACGAGCCACGGCAACAGCGGGAAGGACTACCGCTTACAGCCGGTGGCGGCGCGCGCCGTTGGTGTGCAGGTGGCTGGCGGCCAGCATGGCATCTTCGGACTCATGATGGAGTCGTTTCTATCAGGCGGCCGCCAGGAGCTCAGCAATCCGGACGGGCTAGTCTTCGGGCAGTCCGTTACCGACGAGTGCATGGACTGGGAGATGACGGCGGGCGTCCTTCGCGAGCTCGCCAGCGCCGCGCGTCATCGTCGAGAGGTTGCCGCGCTCGCCGCGCGCTGATTGCCCGTTTTCAAGCCCCCGAGCACCCTCCTCCCCGCGCGGCACTGGACCTCTCTCCGGCCGAGACCATCTGTTCGCTCGGGGCGTGAGGATCCCGACGCGCGAGCGACGGGTCTGGCGAAGGCGCTCGAGGGGGCGCAGAGCCTATCGCGAGCGCATGACGAGGGCGGACAGCTCGCCGCGGACGGCGCCGTTCTGGCGGTGGCGCAGGCCGCGCGCGTCCGGTCGTCCTGACGGCGAGCAGGCAGGTTCCGTCGATCAACCCCCGCCGGCGGCCCGGCGGAAGTCGGCAGGGAAAACCTCGAGGACCCAGGTCGCGTCCAGCGCGCGGCGGCGAAAATCGCCGCCGCCGAGACCCACAAAGTCACGCGTGTGGACGTCCATGCGCAGGTTTGCTTCGGCCGGGAAGTACAGATTGTGGCGGGCGATCAGGTCGTTCACGCGGGAGAAGTCGAATTGCTCGGCGTGGTGGCGCCAGGCGGCGCGGAAGCAGGTCGGGGTCTCTCGGTGCCGTGCGGCGAGCCACCGCCAGTCCGCGGCCAACTGCGCCGTCGCAGCCTCGACCAGGAGATCGATCCGCTTCAGACGGCGTGACCAGGCGGGCGCACCCCCGGTCGCAAGCGCGAGCACGCGTTTCTCAGTGGGGATGTAAGCGCTCGGGATGAACGGGCCGATTGGCTTTGGGTCAGTCGCCGGCTCGGCGACAGCCGAAGCGGCCTGCTCCTGGTCGAACGCCAGCGGTGCGGCACGGCGGCGGCTGACGGTGAGAGACGAAAGTCCGAGAGCGAGATCCGGGAAGTCCATGCCGGAAGGATACCGGTCGAGCATGCCATACGGGCCAGCACTGTCGTCGGGCGGAGGCGCGCACGCATGCATCGCGCGAGCCGGCGCTCTGCTACGATTGCGGTCGCAAGGTGAAGCTCTTGCTCCGCTGTGAAGGAGGGATGGACATGGCCGCGTTTCGCCGAGCCGCCGTGCTCTGGAACGGCAACTTCTCCAGCGGCTCGGGCGGGGTGAACGCCCGCACCAGTCAGGGCCTCAACAACATCCCGGTCTCGTGGGCGGCGCGCACAGCGGAGCCGAAGAGCCCGGACGTCTCCACGAGTCCGGAGGAGTTGCTGGCCGCGGCCCACGCAAGCTCGTACGTCATGGCGTTAGCCCAGACGCTGCAGGAGCGTGGAGCCTCAACAAGCTGGCTGGAAGTGCGCGCGGAGACCGCGTTCGACGACGCTGGCGAGCAGGGGAGGATCGTCTCGAGCCGGCTCTCGGTCTGGGGCTGGATCGACTTTGTCGACCAGAGCGGCCTGCAGTCCGCGGCCGAAGCGGCGCTTGGCCTCTGCGCGATCACGAGTCTGCTGAACGGCTCAGCCGAGGTGGGCGTCAGCACCTCACTCGTCTGACCTGAGTAGTCCGCGCGCGTCGGACAGCTCGGCGATCAAGGCATCTGCTCCCAGGCGCCGGTGCCTGAGATCACCGGTCGCACCCTGCCCGACGTACTGGGCCATTCAAGGCAGGCCAGGCTTTGCGAGGCTGGCGGCCAGACCTCCGTTCAGACGACCGCGGGCGGGTGATAACACGACATAGCGCTCCTGGTCGTGAGGCAGGCGAGGCGCGGCGGAGCGAGGCGGGCGCTGCGACAGGCCGCGGAGCCGCGCGAGGTGCCCCCTCGTTTGCGAGGGCCCCGCGGCGCATGACGGCTGTCCCTCCGCTCTGAGGACAGTCGCCCCTCATGCG
>JADZDV010000022.1 GCA_020850915.1 Chloroflexota bacterium
CCTGGCGATCGACGCGCTGGTCGAGGGAGACGCGACGATCTCCATGCTGCTCTGGGGACGCGCCCACCTCACCGAGGCCGAGCTGGCGGTGGTCACGTCCGGCGGCGGCGATAGCAGCATCGACCGGGCGCCGCCGGTCGTCCGCGACGAGGTGCTGTTCCCCTACAACGACGGCGCCCTCTTCGTGCTCCAGCTGGTACAGCACGGCGGGTTTGAAGCCGTGAACGCCGCGTTCCACAAGCCGCCGGCGTCCACCGAGCAGATCCTTCATCCCGAGAAGTACCTGGCCCAGGACGCCCCGGTTGAGATCGCGCTGCCGGACCTGGCAGCCACACTCGGCCAGGGATGGCGCCAGCTTCGCTCAGACGTTCTTGGAGAACTGGACTACCGCATTCTGCTGGAGCAGTACGTCGACCCGCTCGCGGCTGCGCGCGGGTCGTACGGCTGGGGTGGCGACCGCTTCTCGCTCCTCCAGTCTGACAACGGCGCCATCGCGCTGGCGCTCTCCAGCGTCTGGGACACCGAGACGGACGCCCAGGAGTTCTTCTCGATCTACGCCGACACCGTCCGCCAGCGCTACGGACGGCGCGCGGTGCCCACCGAGGAAGGGCCAACGCGACTCTCCTGGAGCACGCCAAACGGGCCGCTACGGCTGCGGCAGGCTGGCAAGCAGGTCTGGCTCGTCATGGCCGACGGTGAGCGCGAGGCTAGCATCCTGATGGGAGCCCTCACGGGCGAGGCGCCGACTCTGGTCCCAACCCCTGGCCGAGCTCCCGCGCAGGTACCGGTGCAGCTTCCCAGGTAGGAGCCTGCCGTACCAGGTCTGTGGTGAGCGCCTGAGAGAAGCGTCCGCCTCCCCCGCTGGGACCTGGAGGCGGACACACGCGGCGCACCGTCTGACAAACGTCCCGCCGAATGGGGGACGGTCGCACCGTGGCGAGGGGGTGCGAGGCGGCTAGCATTCAGGCTGAACGCATCGGCTTTGCGCGACGGCTGGGCGGGCTCGATGGCGTGGGGGAGGAGGCGGCGGCGCGCCAACCATTGATGCAGGTACTACTTCGTGCCCACCGACCGGGCGTGCCTCGGCGTAGCGTGCACGACGCTCCAATGAGAGCCCGACTGGGCACGCTCGGGCAACACTATCGCGGCCTGCTCGGGCGTGTGGCCCTGACGCTACGCTCGCTGCGCTTCCTCGCGTTTGCCGTCCCGCTCGTCTTCCTGACCGTCGTGGATCTGCTCCGCCACCTCGTTTGGGCAGAGCAGCTCCATACCTATCCGGGCTTCCTCGTGGTGCCGCTCGTCGTGGCGGGCGGCACCTACCTGCTGGTGAGCGCCCTGTTCGAGCACATCAGGGCGGTGGAGCGGCGGCTGCTCGCGCAGAACCGCGAGTTGCGCGCCGTTGGCGAGACGGCGCGGCACCAGACGGCACAGCTCGCCGCGCTCCACGAGGCCGGACTGGCGATCTCCTCAGAGCTGGGGCTCGAGATGGTCCTGCAGCGAGTCGTCGAACTGGCCCGCGAGCTGGCCGGGGCCCAGTACGGGGCGCTCAGCATCGTGGACGCGCAGGGCGGGATTGTGCGCTTCCTGACGACCGGTCTTACGACAGAGCAGCGGTCCGCCCTCGGCAATCCACCGGTCGGGCGTGGGCTGCTGGGCGTTGTCGTGGGAGCAAGCCGCCCGCTGCGGGTGGACCGGATCGGCGGCGACCCGCGCTCCTGCGGCTTTCCCCCGGGGCATCCGCCGATGACGACCCTCCTCGGTGTGCCGATCGCCACCCGCGGCCGGACGTTCGGCAACCTCTATCTCACCGACAAGCGCGGACCGGATGGCGTGGCCTCCTTCACACCGGCGGACGAGGAACTGCTCCGGTTGTTCGCGGCCCAGGCGGCGGTCGCCATGGAGAACGCCCGCCTGCACGCCGAGGTCAAGGGCCTGGCGGCAGCGGTTGAGCGGGAGCGGATCGCCCGCGAGCTGCACGACAGCCTGGCCCAGGCGCTCGGTTATGTGCGCCTACGGGCCGCCACCGCGCGCGATAGCCTCCAGCGCGGCAACCTGCAGCCGTCTGTCGAAGCGCTGGAGCAGATTGGCAGGGTGGCGGGCGAGGCGTACGCCGACGTCCGCGAGGCGATTCTGGGCCTGCGCAGCAAGGTCGGTGGGGAGCGCGGGCTGTCGGCGGCGCTAGCGGAGTACTTTGAGCACTACCGCTTCCAGACCGGCGTCGAAACGAGGTTGGAGATGGAGCCGTCCGTCGAAGCGGCGCGCGCCGCGCCGGGCGCCGAGGCGCAGCTCCTACGGATCATCCAGGAGGCGCTGGCGAACGTCCGCAAGCACGCCGCCGCGCGGCAGGTTGTCGTGCGGCTGCTGGTGGTGGACGACCTGGCCGGGCCACGGCTGCGGGCGCTCGTGACCGACGATGGGCGCGGTTTCGACCCGATCGCCCTGCCGAAAGAGGCGCACTACGGGCTCGTGACGATGTCCGAGCGAGCCGAGTCGGTGGGTGGCAGCGTTGAGATCGTCTCGGCGCCGGGCAGCGGGACGCGCGTGGAGATCGAAGTCCCGCTGGAAACGGCGCCGGCGACACACGCCGTGGCCCACGCATGCGAGCTGGTCCCTGGCGCTCACGCGGTCGGACTGACTGGACGGGAAGGGGAGGGCTGAGGTGGGGATTGGCGCGCTGCTGGTGGACGACCACCGCCTCATCCGCGAGGGGTTGAAGGGGTTCCTCCTCGGCCGGGGGATCGAGGTGGTGGGCGAAGCAGGGGATGGACGGGAGGCGGTGGCGCTCGCCCGCGCGCTCCGGCCGGACCTGGTGATCATGGACCTTGGCATGCCGGTGATGGGCGGTCTGGAGGCGACCCGCCTCATCAAGACGGACCAGCCAGAGACGGCAGTCGTGATCCTGACGGCATCGGAGGCAGAGAGCGACCTGTTCGAGGCGGTCAAGTCTGGCGCGCAGGGCTATCTCCTCAAGAGCATGGACCCCACCGCTATGGTGGAGCAGATCGAGGCGGCCGGGCGGGGCGAGCCGGCCTTGACGCCGCGGCTCGCCGCCAAGATCCTGGCCGAGTTCGCCCGTCTCTCAACACCCACGCAACCGGCCGTGATGAGTCAGGGGATCGCCGGTGATGGTGCCGCGGAGCTGACCGCTCGTGAGCGCGAGGTGCTGGAGCTGCTGGTGGCTGGCGCGGCGAACAAGCAGATCGCCCACCAGCTCGTGGTGAGCGAGAACACCGTCAAGTACCACCTGAAGAACATCCTCCAGAAACTTCACCTCCAGAACCGCGCCCAGGTAGTCGCCTACGCATTGCGCCACGGCCTCGCCGGCGCGTCGGAGCCAGAGGCCGTCAGCTCCCTCGGGTAGGTCGCCCTACCGTATCGAGTAGGCCCCGGACCGTCCGGTCGGGTGTACTCCTGTCCCCAGGCGAACGTCTAGACTGTCAGGTGGACTCGGCGTGGGGCGTCTCCCGCGCCGAACGATACGCCTCGGAGGCCCATCGATGCCCCTCGCTTTTCCCATCGGTCGCGCAGCGACCCTCGCGCTCGCCATTGGCGCGCTCAGTCTGCTCGGAGCCGGCTGCTCCAGCCCCGCCCCGTCTTCTGGCATGGGCAGATCGTCCGGTGCCGCTGCTGGTGGCAGCGCCGCCAGCAGCGGCACCGAGGTCCGGGTGACGACCACCGAGTTCAAGTTCGCGCCTGGCGCGCTGCAGGTGCCCTCCGGCAAGGCGGTAAACCTGGTGCTGGACAACAAGGGTGCCCTCGAGCACGACATGATGGTGACCGACCTCGGCATCCACCTGCGCGCCGATCCTCACCAGGTTACCCAGACCTCGGCCACCTTCTCGAAGCCGGGCACCTATGCCTTCGAGTGCACCATCCCAGGCCACAAAGAGGCCGGCATGAAGGGCACGATCCAGGTGCAGTAGCGCGCTCGGCAGCACTCGGCGCGCCCTTTCCCCGACAACGCCAATCTCGCGGCGGCGACGCGGCCTACCCCGATGGGTGAGGCGCGCAACTACTCGCCAGAGGGTGGTGTCGGGAGCATGTTGGGCAGATGCTGGGCAGTGTCTCAACGTCCCCGTGTGATTGGAGATCCTGGATGGCAGTAGCAGCGGCCCCGGCCGCGCGCTCGACGCGAGCGGCGACCTGGCGCCGGGTGCGCCAGGCGATGGGCCTGGTGATCGTCCTCGGCAAGGCGCGCGTCGTAGGTCTCGTGACCTTCACTGCACTGGTCGGCGCCGTCGTCGGCGCGGGAGGGCACCCCTCTCCCCTGACACTGCTCGCCGTGCTCAGTATCGGCGTGTTCGCGGGCGGCGGCGCTGGCGCACTGAACCACGTGCTGGACCGCGACATCGACCGGCAGATGAGCCGCACCCGCCATCGGCCGATCGTCGCCGGGGAGGTCCGCCCGGGCGCTGTCATGGCCGGCGGTCTCGCCAGCCTGGTGGCCGGGTTGGCGATCGCCTGGGCCAGTGGGCCGATGGTCGCGTTTCACACCGCGATCGCCGCGGCCACCTACGTTCTGGTCTATACGCGGCTGCTCAAGCGCTACACGCCGCGGAGTGTGGTGATCGGCGGCTGGACTGGCGCGGCGGCCGTCCTGGCGGGCTGGGAGGCGACGGGCCGGCCGCTGACAGTGACGGCGCTCGCTCTCTCAGCGGTGGTCTTCCTCTGGACGCCGGCCCACTTCTGGGGCCTGGCGATCGCCCGGGTCGACGACTACCGCCGGGCCGGCGTTCCGGCCCTGCCGATCCTGGTTGGCGTCCGCGCCACGACCTGGGCGGTGGTCGCGAGCGCGCTTGCCACGGCCGTCGCCAGCGTCATCCCGATCCTGACCGGCGGTCTCGGATCGGTGTACGCGGCCGTCCTGGCGTGCAGCGCCGTTTTCTGGGGGGTGCCGGTCTGGCAGCTCCTGGCGAGGGCCACCCCGCGCCGTGCCTGGCGGGCGTACAAGGCCTCGGGCCTGTTCCTTCTGCTGGTGTTCCTGGGCGCCCTGATCGAGACGCTGGCCCGGGCGGTCTAACGGCGCGATCGAACGGGATCGACTCGCCAATCCGGCGAGACAGAAAGGTTGGAAGAGATGGATAGCGCCACGCACCCTCCGGAAGAGCTCGACGAGGACGAGCACGTCGGCACGCCCGGCAGCTACGTCATCAACGCGCTGTACATCGTGGTCTTCTTCATCGCGTACCTGTACGTGTTCTACGAGCTGTCGCATCGCTGGCCGGTCCACTGAGCCGGCCGAATTCAAGGAAGGGAGCCCTGAGAATGCAGCATACGGAGCCCCGCCGCACCCTCGCCGGCACGCTGCTGGACTCGCTCTGGTTCTGGACGATGGTCTGTGTGCTCACCCTGTTCACCTACCTGGTCTGGGCGATCGTCGAGGTGCAGAACCACTACTACTTCATCACGACGCCGTTCACCACCACCAACATTCGCGTTCCGTAGGAGGTGCCCCGTTGGACGCTTCGCTGGCACCAGCCCTCCCAACCCTCCCGGCCGGACATACCGCCCTGCACCCGCCAGCCGCGGGTTGGGACGGCCCGATGGCGAGTGACAAGCGCTTCTGGATGTGGGCGCTCTGGTTGTCGTCGTTCCTGCTGATCTCCGTCTCGTTCGCCTGGTTCTTCGTCGGCAAGCAACAGACGCCGGCGCTCCACTTCTCCGTCACGCCGGAGGCGTACCAGGCGCAGGTCACCTCCTGGGTCAAGCAGCATGAGACCGCGCCGGGCTCTGGCATCGTGGAGGCCTCGAGCGGCGGCGACGTCTACCTGCTGTCGCGCATGTGGAGCTTCTACCCGATCCTGAAGATCAAGGCCGGCCAGACCTACACCGTCTGGTACTCGGCCACCGACGTGGTCCACAACCCGATCATCGCCGGCGAGCGGCTCTCCTTCACCGCCGTACCGGGCCACGCCTACGGCATCACCTTCACCCCCACGACGCCAGGCACGTTCCTGGTGTACTGCGCCGAGTACTGCGGCATCGGTCACCAGGCCATGGCCTCGAAACTCATCGTCGAACCGTAACCAGGGAGGCGCACACCGGCTATGGCTACCCTTGCACCACCAACCCTCGCGGAGAGCCCGCGGCAATCGATCTGGCAGAACTACGTCGTCGATCCGTTCCTCGGCTTCGCCGTGCCTCGCTCCACGCGCCGCCTGATGCTCGCCTTTCTGTTCACCGCCTTCGCCGTGATCTTCCTGGGCCCGCTCGCGGCCGCGCTCGTCGTGCTGACCCGCGCGCCGGCCGTCGAGCTGCTGGACCCTGACGCGTTCTACAAGACGCTCACCTACCACGGCGTCTTGATGCTGACGATGTTCCCGCACCTGTTTGAGTCAGCCCTCTGGATCTACACCTGCACCGTGCTGCTTCGAACCCGCATCTTCAGCGAGCGGCTCGGCTGGGTCTCCTACGGCCTGATCCTGACCGGCGCGCTGCTCATCCTCGGCTCCATCTGGTCCGGCCAGGCCAGCGTGATGTACACCACCTACGTCCCCCTGCGGGCCTACCCGCTCTTCTACGTCGGACACATCGTCTACGCGGTCGGTCTGCTGCTCGTGCTGGCGAACTTCGTGCTCAGCATCGCCCGGGCCCGGTTGGACGGGCTGCACGTCGGCTCGCTGCCGCTTGCCACGTACGGTATGGCAACCTCCGCGATCATCGGGTTCGTCGCGATCGTCTCGGCGGTCGTCGCGTTCGTGCCAACCACCCTCTGGGCGTTCCGCGTCCTGGACCTCCAGGTCGATCCGCTGGTCTTCAAGGCCGCCTTCTGGGGCATGGGTCACACCCTGCAGTACACCAACGTCACCGGTATGGTGGTCGCCTGGTACATGGTCTCAGCATTCGCCCTGCGCTCCCGCCCGGTCTCAGAGAAGTTCTCCCGTTACGCCTTTGCGCTCTACCTCCTGACGACTGTGCCGGTCTTCGCCCACCCCTTGCTGGTCGATCCAACCTGGACACCGGCCTTCAAGTGGTTTGGCGCCACCTTCGTGGGCATCCTGCTCGGCATTTCTAGCTCCGCTCATGGGATTGCTGTGCCGGCCTCTGTCGAGCGGACGCTGCGGCTGCGCGGCTCGAAGGGACTGTTTGGCTTCCTGCGCGACTGGGGCTGGAAGGATCCGGCGATGGTCCTGCTGTTCTTCTCTGTCTGTCTGTTCGGCATCGGCGGCTTTGACGGCACCGTAGCGACCACCTCCCAGCTCAACATGATCCTCCACAACACGATGTGGATTCCGGCTCACATCCACGGCGCGCTGGCTGGCGGTATGGCCGTGGCCTTCATGGGTGTGAGCTACTACCTGCTGCCTGCTATCGGCGTGCCGATCCGTGCGCCCCGCTGGCTGCGGCTCACCCAGGCGTACCTGGCGGGAATCGGGTTCCTCTTCATGTCGTACACCATGCACCGCGCGGCTGAGCTTGGCGTGCCTCGGCGCACGCAGGCCATCGAGTACGCCGGCGCGGGCGCTCCAGTGCCGGACTGGTTCGCCACAATGAACTGGGTGGGCGTGGCCGGCTCGATCGCGGCCACCGCTGTCATGCTGTTCGGCATCATCATGATCGTCTCGGTCATCCGGGGCCTGCGCCAACGTGGTGAGCCCGCTGAGTCGAATGGCAGTCAGAACGGCCACGCCGCCAACCCGACCCTCCAGACGGCCGGGACACGGTAGGAGGCGAGCGATATGCCATCCAACGTTGCGCACGCCTCCCCGCGCCACGCTGGCATGAGCCTGGGCGAGCTGCTGGCCGACGCGCTCCGCGGCCCGCTCGCCCAGGCGCTGAGCCTCGCCGTCGCGCTCGGCCTGTTCCTGCTGGCCTTTGGCCCGCGCCTCGGGCTGCGCGACACCTTCCGCGGAGCCTCGCTCGGCTTTACGCCCGCCCCGGCCTTCGCCCTGACCGACCAGCACGGACAGCGCGTCGCGCTGGACGAGCTGGTCGGCAGCCCCGTCGTCCTGACGTTCATCTACACGAGCTGCCAGACGATCTGCCCGATGACGACTGCCACCGTCGACCACGCGATTGGCATGCTGGACGAGGACGCCGGCAGCGTGCGAACGCTCGCTGTGACGGTCGACCCGGAGCGTGACGGGCCGGCCGAGCTGAACGCCTACGCCGACCGCTACCATCTCCGGCCTGGCTGGCAGCTCCTGAGCGGTCCAGCGAGCGAGGTTAACCAGGTCGTTGGCGCCTACCACGCCGAGCCGCTCGCCGCGGTGGCCCTGAGCGAGGCCACCGGCCAGGCGACCGGCGAGCACGTAGCCCACGAGGCAGGTGTCCCGGCGGCACAGTCGGCGGACCTGGCGCACCCGACCATGGTGCTGCTGGTGGATGGGCAGGGCACCAAGCGCTTCGCGTACGGGCCTGGGTTCACCGCCGAAGACCTGGCGCACGATATCCAGCTCATGCAGCGCGACATGGGTGGCCCCACCGTGCCGTTCCCGCTGTACTGAGATGGAGCGCTGAGATGGCCATCGCGTTCGCAAGCGTGGCCGCCTGCCACTACTGCACCCTCCCGATCAATCGCCGACCGATCCAACGCGGCGGGGCGGGCGAGGCCGCCTCGACGGTGCGCCTGTTCTGCTGCCAGGGCTGCGCCTGGGCGTTCGAGATCCTGGGTGGCGGCGGCGAAGGCGTTGAGACGACCCTGGCCGCGGCCCGCCTGCTGGCGGCCTTCGCGGCCGGGATGGTCGTCATGGTCGCGGGCTGGTCGCGCTACCTGGACGCCTGGCTGTCTCGATCCCGACCGGAGACGCTCTCGGTCCTGATCCAGCCCGGTCAGCTCGAGACGCTCTTCGCCCGCGTGTACGAGCCGCTGGCGGCCGGGGCGGTCTTCGCCCTGCTCGGCTGGCCCATCCT
This sequence comes from Chloroflexota bacterium, assembly GCA_020850915.1. The sequence continues at coordinate 8,854 of JADZDV010000022.1, forward strand.
GCGATCGCTGCCGCGCGGCCCGCGCGCCGGCGCGTTTGGCCTGAACACCCTCGTGACCCTGGGTGTCCTGGCGGCGTACGTCGGCTCGCTGGTCTCCACGGTGCGCGGCTGGGGCCCAACCTACTACGACACGGCGACGATGATCCTCCTGCTTGTCA
>JADZDV010000023.1 GCA_020850915.1 Chloroflexota bacterium
ATACTGAAACATCGCAGCCAAGAAGATGATCAGACCCAGAACCAAGTCGTCCCAGACATTCGATCCGACAGAGGGATACTGAAACTTCGTGTTTGTGGGACCGATATATGTTGTGCGAATCACTGTCCCAGACATTCGATCCGACAGAGGGATACTGAAACTCCAGATACGCCTCCTTCGGCGGATAGGGTCCCAGCGAGATACTGCTGGCGAATTCGGTCTCGGTGCCCGACGATGGCTCCGCGGCTCGGCCTCTCCAGGCCAATCAGGAGTCCGGGGGGACGCTGGCCTGGAATTCGCCAACGGTATCCCAGCGAGTGTGTAGAAGGGCGACCGGTTGACCAGATCGGCCACCGGGTGGTCCTCATCGAGCAACACCCCCCCTGGAGCGGCTCGACACGGAGGTCAAGCGGCGGACCGACATGGTTGGTACCTTCCCACGTGACCCGGGCGTCATCCGCCTGATCGGTGCCGTCCGGGCCGAGCAGCACGACGAGAGGCAGGTCTGCCGCCGCTCCTTCAGCGCCGAGTCGCTGGCCATCCTGAACAAGGAGGTGCACACCACACCGCCACCGGCTCTGTTGAAGGCGAGCTGAACGGGGCGACGACGATGAAGAGGACTACCCGAAATTCCTCGGTACACCCCTGGCGGGACGCGACGATCGTCTCGACCGGGTCATCGTGGTTACCACCGATACGACCAGGTTGAGATGATCAACGCCGGGCCTCGTGTCGATCCTAACGAACGAGATTCGGTCGGCAGGCCTGTATCGCGGCCCGGAGCGCCTCCGGACCCGGGCGGGTGGGAATCACGCGGACGATCGGGAGGTCCATGCCGACGGCCAGGTTCCGGAACGCTTCCGCGGCGTGCTCGGCCGGGCCGTAGTAGCCAACCAGTCTTGCGAGGCCACGCGGAAACGCCTCCACGATCTCCGCGTCCGAGGCGCCGCTGGCGCGGAGCGCTTCGAGGTCGTCAAGCTCTCGAGAGAAGCCAGGGCGCGCGAAGTGCGCAGGATAGCCCAGATCGCGCGAAGCGCCGGGGCGGGCGAGCGCGTAGCCACCGAGCGCCCGGACATACGCCCGTCGGGCGACGTCCTCGTCCTCGTCCACGCAGACGTGAATGTAGTCCGCGATGCGGATCACGGACGGGTCACGCCCCGCGCTGTGCGCGCCTTCGTTCAGCCGCTCGCGCGCCTCAGCGACGTGGGAGGAGGTGGACCAGTTCAGGATCACGCCGTCCGCCACCTCGCCGGACAGTCGGAGCATCTGCCTCCCGAGAGCGCCGAGGAAGATCGGGACGTGTCTCGGCTGTGTCTGGAGACGGACGCCTCGCAAGCTCAACGTGCCCTGTCGATCCACCCGCTCGCCGGCTATGAGCTGACGGAGGGTTCCCAGCCACTCCCGCATCATCCTGATGGGCGGCTGGCCGGGTACGCCGTACCTCTCGCGGTACGCTGCGCTGTGGATGTGGCTGCTGCCGACACCCAGGATGAAACGATCGCCCGTCAGCTCCGCCACCGTGCTGGCCGCGGCGGCGAGGGTGACCGGCGTCCAGAGCGGCACCGGCACGATGGCGATGCCAGTGGTGAGTCCGCCGGGGACGATCTCCGCGCTCGCTCGTTGCCACTCGGTACAGACGAACAGCGGGTTGACCGCTGGCCCAGGATTGGTGGCGTGGTTGGACCAGAGGCTCTCATAGCCCAGCAGCGCCGCCTCTCGCGCCACCTCGCGCCGCGCCGCGAACGTCAGCCCGAGGCTCTGGTCAATGCCCAGTCCGACCTGCAACCCGGCCTCCCGCTCCGGCCTGTCTCTACTGGGTGCGCGCAGGCTCGGCGGGATTGCCGATCTCGTCCAGGCGGCCCGCGTCGGCCATGAGTCTCACGAGAATCGTGAACGCCTTGGAGGCGTTCGGATTGCCGAAGCTCGGCACGCTCTGAAAGATGACCTCCATCACCTCGCGCGCCGTGGCGCCCTGGCGCATCGCGCCGAGCATGTGCGCGCGTCCCTGGATCGCCTCGCCCACGGCGATGCAGTTGCCCACCATGCAGAGCAGCCGCGTCTTGTCGTCGATCTGCCAGCGGCTGTACATGCCGTGGTACATGGCGTTTTCCCACAGATGGGCGTAGGCTGAGTCGAGATGGTCGTAGTAGTCCCGCATCTCGAGATGGTGCTTTGGACGCATCTTCAGGCCGGTGCTCACACCCTGCCAGCCGTGCCTGGCCATGAGCGCCTCGCGCCGCGGATCGTCGCGATCGGCCGGGTCCCAGGTCGTCGCCTCATCCTCGAGCGAGCGCTCCGCGTCGTGCCCATCCACCGGAAGCTGCGCAGCCTGCGCTTCGGCCACCAGCCCCAGCTCCTCGACCACTCGGTCGAACACCTCGAGTCCCAGGTCCACGGCGCTGTTGCCACCGTAGACGTAGCACTGGAGGACGACTTCCAGGATCTCGCGCGGGTTCACCCCGGCCGCGACGCCCGCGCGAACGGCGTCGTCCAGCGCGCGCTCGTTCTTCGTCATCGTGAACTGGCCGACCCGGATCAGGCTCTTCGTGCGATCGTCCAGGACCTGTCGCTGGGCCACGCCGGCCACGTCAAAGTCGAGCCAGGTCTTGGTGAAGTGTTGATCGTACTTGTCACGCAGCTCCAGCCGACGCTCGAAGAGCCCTGGCTGGACGCGCGGGCCCGCGTCGATGGCCCGCGCGCCGTACTTCTCACGGAGCTGGTCGGTTTTCGCTCCTGTCAGGGTCACCGCTTCCCTCCCGTCCCCACCGCGCATCGCGCTCGCTCCGCCCTCATCAGCGCAGGACGCTGTCGTTGCTCTCGATCCGTCCCCTGTGGGTCACTGCGCGGCGCTCGCCGCTCTGCATCTCGAGCAGCTCGAACCCGAGGCCGCTCTCGCGGATGCCGTTGAAGAAGGCGTCACGGTAGGGCGAGTCGGGCAGGTAATGAATTGGGAAGACGGTCTTCGCGCCCATGAAACGCGCCGCGATCACCGCTTCCTCCGGCGTCATCTCGATGACGCCGCCGGGCCGCGCTGAGCCGATGCCGAAGCAGGCGATGTTCGGCTTGTGCAGCTCCCCGAGCAGCTTCATATCGCCAAAGAGGGCGGTGTCGCCCGAGAAGTAGAGCTTCTCTCCAGAGTCGAAGCCGACCATGAAACCGAGCGGCGGCCCGGAGATGAGCGTGCCGTCCAGCTCGATGCTGGAGCCGTGCTCCGCCTTCACCGCGCGGACTTCCACGTCCCCCACCCGGGTGATCGCGCCGTAGGGCACGCTGCGCATCCGCTCCGGCGCGATACCCTTCTTCTGGCAGTAGAACACCACCTCCTTGCCGGCGATCAGGCGGGCGTTCGTCTGCTGCATGACCTGGAGGCCGTCGCCGAAGTGGTCGTGCGCGGCATGGCTCACCAGCAGGACGTCGATCCGACCCAGTTCCGGAATGGTCATCGAACAGGCCGGATTGCTCGACAGCCACGGGTCGATCAGGATGTTGACCCCACCCTCCGAGGTCAGCTTCAGACAGGAGAAGCCGACGTAGAGCAACTCAACAGACATGCGTGACCTCCGTGTCTCGATCCACCCTCTCCAGGCACCTCACTTGTGCAGCACCAGCGTGGCGTAGAGCTGCCGCGCCTCCATGATGTCGTTCTGGGTCAGCGCCTTCTGGTCGATGGGAATCCCCTTCATCTCGGCCATGCTTCGGACCAGCTCCGGCGCGGGGTTCTTCAAGTCGCCCCGGCGGGAGATGAAGCCTTCGGCGTCGATCCAGATCTGCTGGGCCTCCTTGCGACCTTGACCAGGCCGATCGTCAGGGCTGGCAGCGTCGTGCCGGTATCGCCCGAGGCGGTGGCCACCTTGCCCTTGAGGTCGTACTTGAAGATATCGTTCCAGGACTTGATCTCCACGGTGGGGAGCTTCTTCGTGTTCCAGATGGGCACGCAGGTCACGCCGTCAGAGACGAGGTACGGCTTCAGGTTCAAATTGAGCTTCTCCGCGGCGTCGTAGCCGGCGTATTCGGGCGCGTCGAACGCCATGACGGCGCCCTGTTTGATCTTGTCCTGCCACCACGGCATGCCGGAGAAGCTGACGATGTCATAGGTGACCTTCTTCGCCTGCAGCTCGGTGTCCACCGTCGCGGCGATCTCGCCCGTGACCTTGTGGGTCGCGCTGAAGGAGAAGCTGTCCGGCAGGCCGTACTTCTTGCGGAACACGGCCATCAGCGCGTCCACCGTGCTCTGGTCGCGGAGGTTCGTGCCGATGAAGGAGATCTGGCCTTCCTTCTTGGCGCCTTCGACCAGCGCCGCCATGTCGGGCCTGGCAGCGGCGGCGGGCTTGGCGGCCTCAGCCGGTTTGGCCGCCCCATCCGCCGCCCGCTTGGCCGGCGCCGCGGCAGGGGCAGCCGGCGCGACGGTCGGCGCGGGCGATGCCGACGGGTTGCAGGCAGCCAGTAGGACGATGGTCGGAACGATTCCCAGCGCGCGGGTCACGGCTGGTCCAGACCAGTGAGTCATGAGACTGCTCCCTTCCTCGCTCCTTCGACACCGGTGTCGAATCCCCGATCATCCGTTGGATCGCCCCCCTCAGCTTCGAGCTCCAGAGACTGCGCCGGCTGCTCAGCCGCGCTGTGGTCCGATAGTGCGGAATTCCCTGCCCGCGCGCGACTCATTCCCGCTGGCGTCGTCGGGGTGCGACCGACTTGTGTTGGAACGGCCGTTGGAGGGACGCCGCTCCTCCCCCCAGCGGGGGGAGGTCGGGTGGGGGGCGCGACCGACTTGTGTTGGAACGGCCGTTGTAGGGACGCTGCCTGCTGCGCCCGTGCAATCGCGGAGACGATGGTACCGGGGCCAGCGGGCGGAGCAAGCAGCGCCCCTACCGGTCCGTCGACCGAGCTGCACTATCTTTCGGTCGCACCCC
>JADZDV010000024.1 GCA_020850915.1 Chloroflexota bacterium
ATACGAAAGCGCCGTCGTTCCAGAGCGCGCCGTTCAGCGCCGTGAAACGGTTGCGCTCCGACCGGACCGTCTCGAACAGGTGGTGCCGCACGATCTCGGGATGCGTCTGGAGCGCCTCGCGCAGACTCGTCACCACCACGCCACGCGCCGCCAGCGAAGCGTCAAGCTCCCTGCGTGCCACCTCGCCGTCCATCAGCACGAGCTGTCCGGCGTGTTCGCCGGCCACGCCACTCACCGCGATCAGCGCAGCGGGCGCGGAGTTGGTCCCGGCCCGGGTCGTAGACGGCCGCGCGAGCGCGTCCAGCTCGAGCCCTCTGATGTCGGTCCGCCGCCAGCCCTCGGTGGAGAGGGTCGGCGTGGGCAGTTGCTGATACTGCTCCCAGGCCTCCAGCCGACACTCGCGCACCCACTCCGGCTCGCCCACCGCCGTCGAAAATGCCTCGACAGCCGCCCGGTCCAGCAGCGACACGGCGCCAACGGGACCAGAGGGCCGTTGCTGCGTTGGTATACTCACGTCTTCTCCCAAAGAAGCCCCGCTGGTTGGCGGGGCCCCGTGGCTCTCCTGGCTGGCGGGCTGCCTTACCCGACCGAGCCTTCCATCGACAGGGCAAGCAGTCGGTTCAGCTCGACCGCGTACTCCATTGGCAGCTCCTTGACAAAGCAGTCGAAGAAGCCGTTGACAATCATCGTTTTGGCGTTCTGCTCGGACAGCCCACGGCTCATCAGATAGAAGAGCTGCTCCTCGCTGATCTTCCCGACACTCGCCTCGTGCTCGATGGTGACGTTCTCCTCGTCCACCTCGATCGACGGATACGTGTCGGAGCGCGAGGCCTCGTCCAGCATCAACGCATCGCACCGCACAAACGACTTGACGTTCTCCGCGCCCTTGTACACCTTGAGCAGCCCGCGGTACGTCGTCCGACCCGTCCCCTTGCTGATCGACTTCGACGTAATCGTCGAGGTCGTGTTCGGCGCCGCGTGGACCATCTTGCCGCCCGCGTCCTGGTGCTGGCCGTCGCCAGCGAACGCCACCGAGATGATCTCGCCCTTGGCCCGCTCGCCCATCAGGTAGACGCCGGGGTACTTCATCGTCACCTTAGAACCGAGGTTGCCGTCGATCCACTCGACAACCGCGTCCTCGTACGCCACGGCGCGCTTGGTTACCAGGTTGTAAACGTTGTTCGACCAGTTCTGGATCGTCGTGTACCGCAGGTGCGCGCCCTTCTTGCCAATCAGCTCCACGACCGCCGAGTGCAGCGAGTCGCTGCTGTAGACCGGCGCCGTGCAGCCTTCGATGTAGTGGACGCTCGAACCCTCGTCTGCGATGATCAGCGTCCGCTCGAACTGGCCCATGTTCTCCGTGTTGATCCGGAAGTAGGCCTGGAGTGGGATCTCCACGTGGACGCCCGGCGGTACGTAGATGAAGCTGCCGCCCGACCACACGGCCGAGTTCAGCGCGGCGAACTTGTTGTCCCCGGGCGGGATCACCGTGGCGAAGAACTTCCGGACCAGGTCAGGATGCTCGCGCAGCCCGCTGTCCATGTCCAGGAAGATGACGCCCAGCTTCGCCAGATCGTCCCGGATGTTGTGATAGACCACTTCCGATTCGTACTGTGCCGAGACACCGCCGAGGAACTTCCGCTCTGCCTCCGGAATCCCCAGCTTGTCAAACGTGTCCTTGATGTACTCCGGTACCTCTTCCCAGCTCTTCTCAGTCTTCTCGGAAGGCTTCACGTAGTAATGGATGTTCTCGAAGTCGATGCCTGAGAGGTCCGCGCCCCAGGTCGGCATCGGCTTCCGATTGAACAGCTCGAGCGCCCGGAGGCGGAACTTGAGCATCCACTCTGGCTCGTCCTTGCGGCGGGAGATCGCCTCGACGATCTCCCTGGTCAGACCGCGCCCGGACTTGAAGACGTAATCTTCCACGTCGTGAAAGCCGTACTTGTAATCGACGGGAACGGCCTGCTTGACATCAACTGCCATCGCTCAGCTCTCCATCTCCTGGATTTGCTCTTCCGTCACTTCCTCGCCCAGCTCGCGGAGAATCCCTCCGTAACCCTCGCGCTCCAGTCGCTCCACCAGCTCCTGTCCGCCGCTCTGGACGATGCGCCCCTTGACCAGGACGTGCACGACATCCGGCTTGATGTAGTTGAGGAGCCTCTGGTAGTGAGTGATCACCACTACGCTCATCTCCGGGTTGTCCTGCTTGATCGTGTTGACCCCTTCAGCCACAGTACGGAGCGCGTCGATGTCCAGGCCGGAGTCTGTCTCGTCCATGATGGCCAGCCGGGGCCGCAGAATGGCCATCTGAAGCACTTCCGCGCGCTTCTTCTCGCCGCCTGAGAAGCCTTCGTTCAGATAGCGTGTCGCAAACGACGGATCCATCTTCAGCAGGTCCATCTTCGACTTGAGCAGCCGCCGGTACTCCAGCGCGCTCGAGAACTTCTGGCCCCGCCCCTCCTCCACTTCCTTCAGCGCGGCGCGCAGGAAATTCCCCAGGCTCACGCCGGGGATCGCCACCGGGTACTGGAACGCCAGGAAGATCCCCTTGTGCGCCCGCAGGTCCGGCCGCAGGCTCAGAATGTCCTCGCCCTCGAACCGCACGCTCCCGCCGGTGACGACGTACTTCGGATGGCCCATCAGCGTGTTCGCCAGCGAGGTCTTGCCCGACCCGTTCGGCCCCATGATGGCGTGGGTCTCGCCCGGCTTGACCGTGAGATCGACGCCGCGGAGGATCTCCTTCCCTTCGACGGACACGCGCAGGCCCTCGATGGAAAAGGCCTCTTTCGTCAGGACTGCGTTATCGGACAACCTAAGCTCCTCGATGTCTCCTGGAACTGGTCCAGCGTGATGAACGTGGACTGCCAATCCCCATGGGCTTGCTGCCGCTGCATGTCTGCGAGCGTGATCGTGTTGAGCACCTGCGAGATCGCGTCCTGGACGCGCTGCCACACGGTGCGGGACAGACAGCCGGCTTCCGCGTCGCACGCGCCCGGCCGGTAGTCCTCCGCGGTGCAGTCAACCGGCGCGATCGGCCCCTCGAGCCCGCGGTAGATCTCGCCCACGGTGATCGCCTCCGGCGACCTGCTCAGACGGTAGCCGCCGTGCAGCCCGCGGGTACCCTCCACCAGGCCCGCGCGGCGCAGCTCGGCCATGAGCTGCTCCAGATAGGCCAACGGAAGGTGCTCCATCCGAGCTATGTCGGTCAGGGAGAGCACGCCCCGGTCGAAGTGCTTCGCAAGCTGGGTGGCGGCGCGCAGACCATAATGAGCCCGGGTGGAGATCTTCACGGGAACGCCCCAAAATCCTAGTAAGCTAGTAGGAAATATAGCAGGATTCGATCGGTCTGTCAAAGGCTGCCGTGGTCGAAAGATGTTGCAGCGTCATGGGTTCAGTGGGGGCGCCCCTCGGGACTGGAGGGAGAGCAGCGAATGCGGCCGCGCTTGTCAGGGGGACCGTCCGCGAGGTACCGGACCAGCCCGGGTCACCAGTCGGGGCGGATCGAAAGAGCCCGTCTCGAGATGGTCGTTTGCACCCCATCACGTTCCCGTTCGTCCCGAGGCTTTGCGAAGGTGAGGTCCCGAATTCCGAGCGACGCTCGAATTCTGAGACGGCCGCGACGTGTCCGCCCCGACTGGCGACTCGGGCAGTCGCTGCTGGCTTCAATCCACGCTGGTCGCGTCCGTCACAGGCAATCAGACACCGCTGGTACGAGTTTGTCACGCGGCGCATCGCTCGATTAGACTTCTCCCGGATACGCGGGTGAGTACGCGTGGAGGAGCGCAGGCATGATCACTATTTCCGAGTCCGCTTCGAGCAAGGTCAAGGAGATCCTCGAGGAGAACGGCAAGCAGGACCACGGGCTGCGCCTGTTCGTCCGCGGGATGAGCTGCTCCGGACCGGCTTACGGCATGGCGCTCGACAACGAAACCCGCCCGGACGACACGGTCGCCCTGGTGACCGGTCTGAAGGTCCTGATCGACTCGCAGAGCGCTCCGTACCTGGAGGGCGCTGAGGTGGACTACGTGGACGAGGTCGTTCGCAGGGGCTTTGTTGTCAACAACCCGAACGTCGCGAGTGGAGGTGGCGGCTGCGGCGGCGGCTGCTCTTGCGGCGGCCGGTAGCAGACAACCTCGCCATCGCCGCTGCGCCTCCCCACGCGAGCCCCCTTACCTCCACGCCATGTCGGCCAGCAGAACCCGCTCCGGTCCGCGCGGCGACCACTGTCGTCGCTGCCCGACGTAGACCAGGCGCCCCGCTGCGCCCGCGGGGAATTGTCTGACCCCGGGCAGTCGGGCGGCGTCCGGCGGCAGTTCCACCGCGATGTCAACTTCCCCACCGAGCACCGCGGAGACCAGGCCCGCTGGACTGCCGTAGATCCGCCACGTCGCTCGTTGGACGGCTCTGGCGCCGCCCCAGTACGACGCGCTCGCTTCTAGCATGACATGCTCCCCAGTCCTCCACTCCACGAAGCGATACGGCCCCGTCCCCAGCGGCTCCCGCGCGAACGTCGGCAGCCCCAGCTCTTCGAGGTACCGCTTCGGCCCCATCGGCACGCCCGCTAGACGCCGCGGCAGATCGTCCCGCGGCACGGTGGTCGTGAGCTCCAGCGTCGCCAGGTCGACCGGGCGCAGCCCGGCCAACGCCTCGAGCTGCGCGGCGTACGGACTGACTGACCCTGACGCAGTGATCCGATCGACCGTTACCGCTACCGATTCCGTCGTGAAGTCCTCACCGTTCCAGAATTTCACGCCGGGACGGACCTGGAGCTGCCAGGTACGCGACTCCTTGCGGCTCCACGACACCGCGAGAACGGGTGCCAGTTGGTCGTCCTGGCCGCGGGCCGTCAGCGGCTCGAACATCTGGTCCAGTAGCGCGCGCCAGCCAGGACTGGCGGCCAGAAGCGGGTCCAGCGAGGGGCCTTCACCGGTAATTCCCACGACTGCCACTCCGGGCAGGAGAGTTGGCGTCGCTGTCGCCCTGGCGGCAACCGCGGGAGGAAGGGTCGGCGTCACAGCTCGCGCAGCCGGCGACGGCCCGGGGGAGCCGGTAGCGGAGCTGAACGCCACCCCTTCCACGGCGGCCGGCCGCGTGCAGCCGCCCAGCAACAGGCAGAGCGCGGCGAGCCGGAACGTCGCCTGGATCGCTCGGTCCACGGTTCGCCGGGTGCCTCCTGTCCTGCTTCAGGTCGCGGACGCAAGATCAGCACCCCATGTGGGATGCTGCCACGGCGTCGTCCGGAGAAACGTCAGGTTCGTCGGATCGCTGACGTCGACTCCACCCAAGACGGCAACCGCTACTCGACTTCCCACCCTCATCATAGGCTGGCCATGAACTGCAATCAACTGCCATACGGCTGTTCAGTGTCACAGACGAGTCCTGCCGAAAGGGTCGCGCAACAGCAAGCGTCTATAATCCTCTGTCGCGGCAGACTCACCGTCCCGCTTCAGAGGGCCGCTAGCTCAATGGCAGAGCAACGGGCTTTTAACCCGTGGGTTCTGGGTTCGAGTCCCAGGCGGCTCACCGCTTTCTGAACGTGAAACGGCCCTCCCGAGTGAGTCTCAGTCTCACCGGGAGGGCCGTTTGACAGTAATTTGACAGTAACCCGGGCGGGCGCGGGCGTTAGCGGGCGCCCCCGAGGAGCGCCTGCATGCGGTCCGCGGCACCCTTCAGGAGCGACGCGCGGACGTGCTGGTACGTGTTCGCGGTGAGCGATATCTGACTGTGGCCCAGCACCTCCATCACGGTCCGCAAGTCCTCGCCCTGCTCCAGGAGCAGCGTTGCGCACGAATGCCGCAGATCGTGGAAGCGCCGGGGCTGTACGCCCGCTTTCGCCAGGAGCCGACGATAGACGCCGTGCAGGTTGCTGCCTTCGATTGGCGTCCCGGCCTCGCTCGTGAAGACCAGGCCCCAGGCATTGCCCGTCCACCACGCCCCGCCCGCGAGCTGCTCCTCAAGCTGGCGCACCTTGTGCCGGCGGAGGGCCTCGACCGCGAAGCCCGGGAGCGCCAGGGCCCGGCGTGAGCGCGCCGTCTTGGGCTCCGTGAGCTGCCAGGCGTGGCCAATGCGCTGGAGCTGACGGCGGACGCGGAGCACGCACGTGTCGAGGTCCACATCCTCCCAGCGCAAACCGAGCGCCTCGCCCTGGCGGAGACCGAGCGCCAGCGCGACCGTGAACAACGCTTCGAGCCGGTGTCCCTGAGCAGCGGCGAGCAGCTGGCGGGCTTCGTCCGCGCTGAGCGGCTCGACCTCGTGACGCTCGACCCGCGGCGGATCGACCAGGGTAGCCACGTTGCGCGCGACCAGTCCCCACTTGAGCGCCTGCCCGAGCGCCCGGCGCAGAACGGCCCGGTGATTGGCGACCGTCTTCGCCGACAGTCCCGATTCAAGCTTCGCGTTCAAGTACCGTTGTGCGTCCACCGGCGAGAGCTTCGCGAGCGGGACGCGGCCGAGCGACGGGATAAGGTGCCGGTTCACAATCATGCTGTAGCTTTCGAAGGTACGCGGCCGTACCTTCGGCTTCGCCGCGTCGTCAAGCCAGCGACTCAGGTAGTCGCGAACGGTGAGCTTCTGGCTCGGGAGCGAGAGCCCCGACTGCACGTCCGCCAGCGCGCGCGCGAGCTGCTCCGCCGCGGCCTGGCGCGTCCTGGCGTACACATAGCGCTGCCGTCCGTTGACTGTGACGGCCGCGCACCAGCGCCCGTCCTTGCGCTTGTAGACCGTGCCTTCGTTGTTACCGCGGGCCATGGTGCCTGCTCCCTTCTCCTGGCTCCTCGTCTCTCTCACCGGGTCGGATCGGCCGTAGCACGTCCTCTCCGTGCCCGCGCTTACCGGCCATGGTCTGCCCCCCTTTCCGTGGCGAGCGGGCGCCCAGCGCGGAGGTCTGCCAGTGACTCCGCGACCGGGCGCCCCGTCTGCCACTCCAACACCCGCAGGCTGTCCAGCAGGACGCCGGACAGCGGCTTGCGCCGGTCGTCCGGCAGGTTCTCTCTCGACGCGGCAAGCGCCACTGCAAAACGCGCCGCGGCTTCGGGTGAGCGCCAGGGCGTTAACGCCAGGAACGTGTCAAGGTCGGCGGTCGGCTGCCCCGCCTGCTCGCGACGGAGCCGTTTGTCCGCCTGCCAGAACGTCAACCAGGCCGGCATGCCCGGGCACACCCGCGCGAGCTGTGCGACCCACCGAGCATGCTCGATGGTGATGGCGCCCGGCTGACCGCCCGCCTCAACAACGGCCGCGGTGCACTGGAGCACGGCCGTCGCGTCCTCGGGGTCGGCGTCAGCCGTGAGCGTCCATGGCGCGGCCCGGGCAGCGCGGCGGTCGCGCCCAATCCGCTCAATGGTGTCGCGCGACGGGACGCGCCCCGCAAACGAATCGACCAGGCACAACCTGCGTTCGACGCTCGCGGCTCCCAATCCGAGACTCAAAAGCCGCTCAGTTTCCGCGAGCACGTCGCCGTCAACGGCACGAGCGCGCTTGCGTCGACGCCTTTCTGGTTTATCTGCTGAAAGATGCGGCTTATCCGCGGCATCCATGCGGCCTACCTCGAAGCTATGCGGCCTAAACTGTAGGTATCATAGCGGTCCGACAACGGCCGCGCAAGTGGGAGAGGACGATCGTGGACAAGCTACTACTTCGCCCCGAAGAAGCGGCGGCACTCCTGAGCCTGGGAAGATCGACGATTTACGAACTCATCGCGAGCGGCGCGCTGGAAAGCGTCACGGTCGGGCGCTCGCGCCGCGTGCCGCTCGCCGCGCTGGAGCGGTTCGTCCGCGAGCGAATGGCCGAAGCTGGCGAGCGGTGACGGTGGACGCGCCGGCGATCCTGGACGCGCTGGCCTGCGGTCGCCAGGGCTGCCCTTGTGGCGCAACGTCCCGCCGAGGCAAAGGGTTGGTCCATTGCCCGGCGCACGACGACTCGAACCCGTCGTTGAGCGTCGGGCCCGGCGACCGCGTGCCGGTTGTCGTCTCGTGCCTGGCTGGCTGCCCGCGGGGCGCCGTCATCGACGCACTGCGCGAGCGGCACCTGTGGCCCGAAGCCGAGCGGCGCAACGGCCACGCGCCGAGCGGCGTGGCGTCGATGACGCGCTTCGAGATCAAGGACGCGGCCGGCACGCTGGTGGCCGTCCACGTGCGGACGGACCAGGCCGACGGCAGCAAGTCGTTCGCCTGGCGACAGCCCGGCGGCGCGGCCGGCCTGGCAGGAGTCAGGACCGCGGACCTGCCGCTCTTCGGCAGCGAGCTGCTGCGGTACGCGGCTCCAGGCTCGCGCGCGGTACTGGTGGAGGGTGAGAAAGCTGCCCAAGCGCTCCGCGGGCGCGGGATCCTGGCGGTCGCGTCGGTCACCGGGGCGAGCGGCGCGCCGAGCCGCGCGAGCCTGGCGGTGCTGCGCGACTTCGGCGTCGTGCTCTGGCCCGACAATGACCTGCCGGGCCGCGACCACATGAATCGAATTGCCCAGACGCTCCTGGGGCTGGGCATCTCGCCGCGGCTGGTGAACTGGCCGGGCGCGCCGGCCAAAGGCGACGCCGCGGACTTCGTGGGCTCGGACGTCGAGCTGGCGGCGTTGCTGGGCGCGGCGGCGGCCTGGCAGCCGGCCGCGACGGAGGCGCCCGGCGCGCCCGAGCCCGCCGGGCCGCCGCATTCGGCGGCCACCGACTTAGCGAACGCCGAGCGCTTCGCCCGCCAGCACGGCGCCGAGTGGCGCTATTGCGCGCCATGGAGGACCTGGGTCGGGTGGACCGGCCAGCGATGGCAGACAGACGACACGTTGGCCGTCGTGCGGGCTGCAAGCGAGACGGTTCGCACTATCTACGCCGAAGCCGCGGCGGCCGACGACTCCGCGATGCGCAGGGTGCTGGCGGGCTGGGCGGCACGCTCGGAGTCCGCTGACCGCCTCAGGGCGATGCTGGACCTGGCTCGGTCGCGCCCTGGCGCTCCGGTTCGTCCCGACGAATTCGACCGCG
>JADZDV010000025.1 GCA_020850915.1 Chloroflexota bacterium
CGCTACGGCATCCCCGAGTTCAAGCTGGAGAAGCGGTTCCTGGACCGTCGCATCGCCCAGATGCGGGCCGAGGGCACCGAGTTCAGGACCAACGCCAACGTCGGGGAGAACGTCAGCGTCGAGGAGCTGAAACGCGGCTTCGACGCCATCGTCCTGGCCGGCGGCGCCACCGTCTGGCGAGACCTGCCGATCCCCGGCCGCGAGCTGAACGGCATCTACCAGGCGATGGAGTACCTGCCGATCTCCAATCGCGTCCAGCAGGGCGACCTGCCCGAGCCAACCATCACGGCGGCCGGCAAGCGGGTCGTCATTATCGGCGGCGGCGACACCGGCGCGGACTGTCTCGGAACGGCGCATCGTCAACGGGCCGCCTCAGTCCACCAGTTCGAGATCCTGCCCCGGCCGCCCGAGACCCGCGCACCGAACAACCCCTGGCCCACCTACTCGAATATCTTCCGCGTCTCCTCGGCGCACGAAGAGGGCGGCGAAAGGGTTTACAGCGTCAACACGGAGTGCTTCCTCGGTGACGAGCCGGGCAACGTACGCGCCCTGCGGGGCCACGAGGTCGAGTTCGTGGACGGGAGGTTCGTCAAGATCGAAGGCACGGACTTCGAGCTGCCGTGTGAGCTGGTCCTGCTGGCCATGGGCTTCCTCGGCCCCCAGCGAACCGGCATGCTGGAGCAGTTGGGCGTGCAACTGGATGCTCGCGGCAACGTCGCGCGCGATGTCCGCTTCATGACCAGCGAGCCCGGCATCTTCGCCTGTGGCGACATGGGCCGAGGGCAGAGTCTGATCGTCTGGGCGATTGCCGAAGGGCGCTCCTGCGCCGCTGGGGTGGACGCCTGGCTCATGGAGGAGACCCTCCTCTCCGTCCCAATCGCCCCAACCACGCGCCCGCTGATGTGAAGCCGGTCTCGAGCAGTCTTTCACGGCTCGAGACCGGTCTCTCAGCCATGCAGGCTCCGGCACGATCAGTGGCCCTTCCAGCGATCGGCCAGAACGTGGCCACGCGCTGGCCTCCGTCGACGTCTCGACCGGCCGCCCGCGCGACAGGCCGGCATTCCAGTGGTCTACGTCGCGAGCACGCTCCATGACACCACGAATTCGCACGCGGACAGGGGGCTCGCCGTGCTGGTGCGCTCCGATCGAGGCGTCCAGCCCGGCAAGCCAGAGGCGCTGATCGGGAGGAAGCTCGGCACCGCCATCGGCGGCACGCCGGTCCAGTACCTCCACATCCCGCTGAAGGAGAACATCAGGCGCAGCTCGCTCGCGGTGCCGAACGTCCTGGCCGGAGACCGGTTCTCGTCGCCGCGGTCGCCGTGTCCTGCACCATGACCCGCCGAGACCCGGGCGAGGCGGCCGACATCAGCGCGCGCCGGGTTCATGGCCTCGGCTCGGCCGTCGCTCGGCGAGCGGTTCGACACGAGCCGTACGATCCCGGCTCAGCAAGCCCTCGCTGCAGCCCTCCGACGAGGCGATTGTGGACCTGGTTGATCCCAAGCGACTCGAGGCCGCGAACCTGCCGCCCGAGACGTCCGATGCGAACGTCGCCGAGCAGGCCCAGCAGAAGCCCCCCGAGGCCGTCTCACACCCCCAACCGAGCCCGTAGACCCGGGCGGTGACCTCCCACCCGACCTCCCCCCGCTGGGGAGCTCGTCGCGCGAGAGCCAGCCGCCGGCGTCAGCGCTAGCTCGGCGTCGCTACCAGCCGCGCGGCTCCTGCTCCAGCACGCCCGCCATCTCGAGCTGCTCGCGCAGGCGCCGGCGCGCCGTTTCGTCCAGCGGGCGGATCGGCAGCCGTGTCGGACCGACCGGGCGGCCCATGACCTCCATGGCGGCCTTGATCGTGGCCGGGTAGTCCACGCCGATCAGGTGCCAGAGCTGGGACGCCTTCCACTGCAGCGGTCGGGCCCGCTCGTACTCGCCAGCCGCGCAGGCCGCGTACAGGTCGCGCACGAGGCGCGGCGCCACGCCGCCGAGGGCGGACATCGAGCCGGTTCCGCCAACGACCATCGTCGGCATCAGGTACTCCACGCCGGCGATCAGCCCGAAGCTTGGCCTCAACGGCAGCACGGTGCGGCAGACCTCCGTGAAGTAATCCAGGTCGATGCTCGCATCCTTCAGGCCAACGAAGTTTGGCAAGCGCTGGATCAGGCGGGCCAGCAGGGACGGAGAGAGCTCGACGAACAGATGCTTGATCGAGCTGTACGCCAGCACCGGCAGCTCCGTCGCCGTCGCGAGGGCGACGAAATGGTCGAACTGGGCATCCTGCGAGGGGCGCCAGTAGTAGGGCGAGATACTGATCACCGCGGAAGTGCCCGCCTTCTCGGCGTGCCGCGCCAGCTCGATCGTCTGCGGCGTGCCCGGCATGCTAACATGCGCCAGGACTGGGACACGCCCCGCGGTGACCCTCACCGCGGTCTCGAGGAGCTGCTGCCGCTCGTCTACGGTCAGGTTCAGCGACTCGCCGATGTGCATCGGCAGCGCGAGTCCGGCCGCTCCTTCCTGGCGGACGTGGAAGTCCACGAGCTTTTCGAAGGTGTCGAAGTCGATGCTCCCGTCGGCCGTGAGCGGCGTGACGGGCGTCTGGAAGACGCCGCGCGGCACGGTCCACATAGGTACTGGCTCCTTCGAGGCGAGGAATGAGTCATTCTAGGCGTGCAGCCCCCAGCACCGCTGGCTTGAGTCGATCCGACCCCTCCGCCCGGCCTGTTCCTGGGGCGGTGGCCCCGTGATCGGGGAGTTCCGGGCCGTCAACAGTGGCGGAGCATCCACAACCATGGAGCGACGGTGCGTACCGAGCTGATCTCCATCCCAACCGACACCATTCCTCTCGACGGCGCCTACCACACGCCGGAGCATCGCGAGCCGGTCGGCGGCATTCTGCTGATGCACGGCAACACCATGAACTTCTACATTGGCGCGCCGCGCTTTCTGCCCCCGTACCTCACGGAGCTTGGCTACGCCTGTCTCGCCTACAACCGGCGCGGCCATGACATCCTGGCCGTGCGCGACACCAAAGAGCTCGCTGGCGCGGAGGGGGCAGCGTTCCAGACGGCTGCCGAAGGACTGGCCGATAACGACGACGCCGCGCGCTTCCTGGCCGAGCGGGGGCATGGCGAGCCGATCGTCATCGGCCACAGCAACGGCGGCATGCTGGCCGTCCAGTTTGCCGCGAGCCACCCCGAGACGCGCGCGCTCATCCTGCTGTCTGCCCACGCTGGCGGGAAGGGAACCGTTCAGCGGAGCGCGGGCGGCGGCGGCCTGGCTGGTGGTCGCCTGACCGAGACCATCGCCGCCGCTGAGCGCATGGTGGCGGAAGGGCGTGGCCGCGAGCTGCTGCTCGTGCCCGGCTGGTGGTGGGTTATTACCGCCGAGAGCTTCCTCGATCGGCTGCACAACACGCCCGATACGCTCGAGACCGCCCCGCGAGTCCGCTGCCCGTCGCTCTTCATTCGCGGCGACGTCGAGCCGGAGGACCACTACCCCGCTTTCGGCTTCCAGCAGCGCGCCGGCGCCCCGTGCGACGTCGCGATCATCGACGACTGCGACCACTTCTACCGCGGCAGGGAAGACGTGGTGGCCAGGAAGGTGGTTGACTGGCTGGCGACGACGCTGCACACGTCATCGTCATAGCGAGGCATCTGCCCCCGGTTTCCGCCCCTCGTCAGCGCGGACGTGGCGGGCGGAGCCCGCGCTCAGCACGCTACCCCGCGTCTTCCAGCTCCAAGAACGCCAGCAGGCCGTCCGCGATGCCGCGGGCGGCGAGGTCCGGGTTGCCAAGCAGGAGCTGACGATCGGCGGCGCTGGTCAGGAAGCCGGATTCGATGATCGCCTGGGGAACGCCTGGCGCCACGCTGTGGCAGTAGCGGCGGGAGTTGAAAGCGTAGTAGTAGCGCATCCGGAGCGAGATGTGCTCGTCATCACGCGGGAGCTGGGTCGCCTGGCCGTAGGCGCCCTCCAACGCCGCGACCAGCCGATCGTCCGCCTGGGGAATGGAGCTGAAACCCGGCCGCGCGACCTTGAAGCCGCGCACCTGGCCGGAGGCATCGCCGTCCGCGTGGATCGCCAGGAAGGCGTGCGCGCGGTAGCCCGGCGGCACGGTCGAAGGCAGCAGGTCCACGGCGATACCGGCTGCCTCCAGCAGCGATTTCGTTCGCTGCGCGATCTCCAGGTTCGCTTCCCACTCCTGTTTGCCGCCGCCCACCGCGCCGCCGCCAAGCTGCCGCAGCTCTTCGGGCACCTGCTCCACAAGCCAGTGTCCCGCCTGGAGGCCAACCTGCTTCTGGCCCGGCGGATTCCAGAGCGGCGCAGGCGGCAGCGGGTCGCGGAAACCGCGGAACTGTGCCGCCCGAGTAGCGGGATCGGCGTTCAGGTTGAGCGCCGGCGGCGGGGGCAGATCGCAGGGTGACGGTCCGCTCGCCGGCACCGCGGTGGCCGGGGCTCTCGGCCTTGAGAGCGCCTCCGGCGCCGGCGGCACAGCGGGCGCCGCGGTCTGCGTCTCCGGCGCTGGCGGCTCGGCTGGCGAGGCCGGCGGCTCCGGCGCTGGCGGCTCGGCTGGCGGTGCGGTCTGCGTCTCCGGCGCTGGCGGCTCGGCTGGCGAGGCCGGCGGCTCCTGTGAGACGGCCGCCGGGCCGAGATCGGCTGGGCTGCTGGCCGACGTGACGGTGTCCGGCTGGCTCCCGGGGACGGACGGTGCTGGCGTCGCCTGAGGCCCCGGCGTCAGCGTCACCGCGCTGGATGCCAGGCCACAGGCCGAGCCAACCAGCGCCACGGCGCAGACGGCGTTCATGAGCCGCCCACTGGGCCAGCGTCTCATCGAGCCCATGAGAGATAGTAGACGAGTGGCGCGGAGTCTCGCGGTGTCATGATGAAGAGGTGCTGGCCCTCGCTCAGCCCGGGCGCTCGGCGGCGCTCTGGCCAGCCATCGCCAGCAGCGGCTGCGCCACCAGGTCGCCAACCCGGACCGCCTCTTCCCGATACGGCGTGTCGGACAGGATGAAGTGGGTCACGCCGAGGGCCACGTAGTCCCGCAACGAGGCGACAACCTCCTCGGCCGACCCCACCAGCCAGGTGGCGGCGCCGCCGGTCCCGTACTTCGTAGGCGCGGTCCAGAGGCAGCGGTCAAGCACTTCGCCCCGTGCCGAGAGCTCGTGGAGTCGGCGCTGGCCGACCGAGCCGCGACCGGTCACGTTCTTCTCGACGCGGCGGTCGAGATGTCCCTCCCAGCCAGCCAGCTTCGCCTCGGCGGCCCGCCACGCTGCCTCGGAGGTCTCGCGCACGACCACCGTCACACGCAGCCCGTACTCTAGCGGCCGCGCGCGGTCGTACGCGGCGCTCAGACGCTGCAGGCGCTCGATCCGCTCCGCCACCATGGGGAGCGTCTCGCCCCACATAAGCTGGACGTCCGCCTCCGCGGCGGCCACGCGCTCGGCGGCGGGCGAGGCGCCGCCGAAATAGAGCGGCGGGCCGCCCGGCTGATGCGGCGGCGGCGCGCAGGTCGAGCGCTCCACGCGGTAGAACCGCCCCTCGAACGTCACGCCGGACCGCGTCCAGAGCTGGCGCACCAGGCGCATGAACTCCCGGGTGCGCTCGTAGCGCGCGTCGTTGTCGTCCTCGAAATCTCCGTACGCGTGGTGGTCGTCTTTGCCAGTCACGACGTTCACCAGCAGCCGGCCGGCCGAGAGCTGGTCCAGGGTGGCGGCCGCGCAGGCGAACAGGGCTGGCGTCCAGTAGCCCGGTCGGATGGCGGCGAGCGGCTTGAAGGCGCGCGTCCGCGCGGCCACTGCCGTCGCCAGGGTGAAGGTGTCCGGTCGCTCCCAGCCGCTGCCGATCAGCGCCCCGGCGAAGCCGTGCTCCTCGGCGGCCCGGGCGATACTGGCGCTGAAGTCGAGCGAGCCCCAGCCCTCGGCCGTGTCATCTCCGCGATGGCCGGCCTCGACGGTGTTCGGCAGGTACCAGAGCAGCTCCAGCGGCACGCGTTTCGCCGCCCACCGCCCGGCCCGGCGATCGACGTCAGGGACGAGCGTTGCCCGACCGAGCGACACCTGACGCGATGGTAGCTCGAATCAAGGCCGCGTGACAGGCTTGGTTAGAATCGTCAGAGGGCCGGGAACGCACCGCGGAGCTGAGCTTGGCCCGACCAGCGCGCGAGGAGAGATGCCAGCGCACGAACGAGCAATGCGGCAGACGAGCCAGATCCACGACGCCTCGATTCAGGAGTGCCTGCGCTCGGTCTTTGGCCACCACGGCTTCCGTCCGCTCCAGGAGTCGATCATCCGGTCGGTGCTCGACGGCCAGGACGTCTTCGTCCTGATGCCGACCGGCGGGGGCAAATCGCTCTGCTTCCAGTTGCCGGCGCTGCTCCTGGATGGCATGACGGTGGTGGTCTCGCCGTTGATCTCGCTGATGAAGGACCAGGTGGATGCGCTCCGGGCGCTCGGCGTGGAGGCGACGTACGTCAACAGCGCCCTGGACTATGCCGAGGTGGGGCGTCGCCAGGCGCTCATCGCTCGCGGCGGCGTGAAGCTGCTCTACGTCGCGCCCGAGCGGCTGACGACGCCGGGGTTCTTGCAGCTTCTGTCGAATACGGGCGTGGCCCTGTTCGTGATCGACGAGGCGCACTGCATTTCGGAATGGGGCCACGATTTCCGTCCCGAGTATCGCGCCCTGAAGCGGCTGCGGGTGGAGTTCCCCCGGACGCGGCTCGCGGCGTTCACCGCTACCGCCACCGCGCGAGTCCAGGCCGACATCGTCGCGCAGCTCGGCCTCGAGCGAGCAGCACACTTCCGAGGCAGCTTCGACCGGCCGAACCTCTACTTCGACGTGCGCCCGAAGCAGGAGCCCTACCGCCAGCTCGTCGCCTTCCTGCGCGACCGCCCGGGCGCCTCCGGCATCGTCTATTGCGGCGCCCGTGCCACGGCCGAGGACCTGGCCGCCAGACTCCATCGCGACGGCTTCCACGCCGTGGCCTACCACGCCGGGCTCGAGGGCGCCGAGCGCCAGGCGCGCCAGGACGCCTTCAAGCGCGACGACGCGCAGATCGTCGTCGCGACGATCGCCTTCGGCATGGGGATCGACAAGCCGGACGTTCGCTTCGTGCTGCACTACGACCTGCCCAGGAGCCTGGAAGGCTACTACCAGGAGAGCGGCCGGGCTGGCCGCGACGGCGAGCCGAGCGAGTGCGTCCTCTTCTACACCTACGCCGACGCCGCGCGCTACGAGCACTTCATCAAGCAGAAGCCGGGGCCAGAGCAAGCCGTCGCTCGCCAGCAGCTTCGTCAGATGGTCGACTGGGCGGACGGCGCCGTCTGCCGTCGCCAGGCGCTGCTGGCCTACTTCGGCGACCGGTTGGAGACCCGGCGCGAGCCGTGCTGCGACCTGTGCAGCGATCCGCGAGCCCTGGAAGACGTGACCATCCCGGCCCAGATGCTGCTCTCCTGCGCCCGGCGCACGGGCGAGCGGTTTGGCATCACCTACCTGATCGAGGTTCTGCGCGGCGCCCAGAATGAGCGCATCACCCGCTTCGGCCACGACCGCCTGCCCACATACGGCATCGGCCGCGACCGCCCAAAGGAGGTCTGGCAGCACCTGGCCTAC
>JADZDV010000026.1 GCA_020850915.1 Chloroflexota bacterium
GATGCCCAGGACGGCGACGGCGGCGAGCCGCGGGGTGGCGGGCAGGCGCGCCAGGACGAGCGCCATCGCGACTGGCGATCGCGCAGCGAGATGCCAGAGTCGCCCCGCGGCGCCTTGCCGAGGAACTCGGCGTACTGAATTGCAAGCGGTCGATCGGAGCCCATCTCATGACTGATCCTGGCGTATTCCTCCCGTGAGCGGCTCTCTGGCAGGAGCAGGTCGACCGGGTCGCCGCTCAGGTGGAGCAGCGAGAAGACGATGAGCGAGACACCGAGGATGACGACGAGGGACCGCGGCAGCCGTTGTACGAGGTCGGCTCTATTTACTGCTGTTTCGCGTCCTCGACGAGGCGCGGCTCGCTCAGGAGGTCTACCGCGGTCATCGCCAGTACCTTCGCGGCGTTGACCAGCGCGACGTCGCCCGCCTCGTCGATCGCCGCGGCCGCGAACTCCGGACTGTGCTCGCCGAACGGACGTGAGCCGATCGCCAGCGTCAGCAGGGTGGTCGGGATGACTTGACTCATCGTGCCGGCGTCATTGGAGGCGGTAAGCACTGGTTCGTCCTCGATGAGTGCGATGTCCAGGCGCCGGGTGTTCCGCTTCATCAGCTCTACCAGAACAGGATTCGGCTTGATCGGGTCATAGACCGGCCGGTTCGGCTCGGGGAACTCCACCCGGCAGCCAGTCTGGAGCGCGGCGCCGCGGGCGCAGTTCTTCACTTTCTCGACCAGTTCGGCCACGTAGGCCTTCTCGGTCGCCCGGCAGTAGTACTCGGCCCGGGTGTAGTCGGGGATGTTGTTGGGCGCCACGCCGGCGTGAGTGAAGATGCCATGGATGCGGGCATCGGTCTTGAGCTGCTGGCGGAGGGTGCTGATCGCCACGTACGAGTTGACGAGGGCGTCCAGGGCGTTCACGCCCTGGAACGGGAACGACGAGGCGTTCACCGAGTGGCCGTAGAACTCAACGCTGACTGGGATGAGCGCGAAGGTGGTCTGGCCGACGGTGTTGATGTCTTTCGGGTGGAACATCAGGACGGCGTCCACCTCGTCAAAGGCGTGATGGTCGTACATGATCATCTTGCCGCCACCGCCCTCCTCAGCCGGCGTGCCAAAGATGCTGAAGCGGCCGGACAGCTCCCTCATCGAGGGGAGGACGGCGGTCAGCGCGGCAACCATCGAGGCGGAGATGATGTTGTGGCCGCAGGCGTGGCCGAGACCGGGCACCGCGTCGTACTCGGCCAGCATGGCGACGTGCGGACCGGGCTGGCGGCCCGAGATAGTCGCCCGGAAGGCCGTTTCGAGCCCGCCGGTGCCCTGCTCGACCTCGACGCTCTCGAATCGCCGCAGGTAGCCCAGGATGACCTCGACGGCCTCGTGCTCCTCGAAGCCGACGCCTTTGCAGTCCCAGATGTCCCGGCTGAGCTGCAGGAGCGAGGCGCGGTTGCTCTCGATCGCCTCGATCGCCGCCGATTTCAGGCCTGTCGGGGAGCTCACGTCGTCATCCTCCTGCCGGCTACATCAGTGACGCGCCCAGCACGTAGAGCCGTTCGTCACTGTGCAGGTCCCAGTTGGGGCATTATGGCGTAGACCACCAGCTTACCGTTCACGCCAGCCAAGGCGGAGCTCCGGGCGAGTGCGGCCGGGGCGAGCAGAGCAGCCGGCGTGGCTGGGGCAGCGGCAGAGCTCGGATCCGTTCGGGCCCGGGCCCGCGCGGTCGGTCTCATTCTCGCTCCACAGCGCAAGCCGGTTCGTCGTTCAACCAGGGCTCCCGCGCTTACGGGAATACCGTCACGTCTGCTATGGTGGATTGCTGGCAGGTAAGATGACCGGTTTGGCTCGCAGGCCGGCGTCGACTCACGATGGCCAGCCAGCGATGTTGCCAGGGTGACGAAGCACGTCGGGAGGGGAGGACTCCATGCTCCGGATCGACCATTTCTGTGTTGGCGTGCGACACCTGTACGAGGGCGCGTCCAGGCTCCGCGCGCAGACGGGGCTCGACCCATACGATGGGGGCTGGTTCCACGACATCGGGCTCGCACAGCGAACGGTTCCGCTGGGGAACGACTGCTACATGGAGATCAACAGCGTGATCTGCCATCCCTGGGCGGTGGAGCATCGATTCGGCCGCTGGTTCGAGCGTGTCATCTCCGAGCCGGGCGACCACTTCATGGGCTGGGTGCTGGCGGTCGATAGCCTGGATGAGCTGGAAGCCGCGGCGAAAAGGATGGGGACCAGCGTCGCCCGCACCTGGGGGCGCGTGCGGCCCGACGATCAACGCAATATCGCCCACAACGCGGCGCTGCCAGATCAGCATCCATGGCCGATTGGTCTGCCGATCGTGATGTACTGGCCAGACATGGGCCAGCATCCGGACCGAATTCCCCAGGCGGCGACGGTGAGGCACCGGGTACCGCCCAGAGGCATCTCCTGGGTGGAGGTTGGCGGGCGGGCGGAGCTGCGCGAGTGGCTTGGACCGGACGTCGAGAACCTACCGGTGCGGTACGTCGACGCGCCACCGGGGCTCCACGCCGTCGGGATCGCCACGGATGGCGAGGAGATCGTCCTGCGACTGCCTCCGGCAGCGTATGGCGAGGAGTATCGGCGGGGGTAGGTTCGCCGTCGTGTGCGGCGTAAGCCAGTTGGAGTCTGGTGATGACAACGCTGCAAGTCAGCCGGGAGGCGGCAGTCGGTGCGCCGGCTGAACTGGTGTACGGTCTGATCAGGAACTATCAGGAGCATCACGATCGCTTCCTTCCGACCGCCTTCTCCGAGTACCGCGTGGAGCGAGGGGGTGTCGGCGAAGGCACGGAAGTGAGCTTCGCGGTGACGGTCGGCGGGATGGAGCGCCGCTATCACGTGCTCGTGACGGAGCCGCTGCCGGGGCACGAGCTGGTGGAGACGGACCTGCTGAGCGGCGCAGTCACGCGGTTCCTTGTGACGTCAGAGGGGGCACAGTGCCGCGTTGGGTTCGAGACGACGTGGGAGGCCGCGCCCGGCCTCGCCGGGCTGTTCGAGCGCTGGCTCGCGCCGACGTTGATGCAGCGGCTGTATCGAGACGAGCTGAGCCGGTTGGATCGGTACGCGCGGGAGCAGGCACGAGGATAGAAGGCTGCCGCGGGGAACCCCCGCCCGACCCCCTCGCCGGGGGGGGAATCAGGGCTGGTACACGGTGTAGAGGCCGGGCTGGGTGATGGGAGCGGAGAGGGCGTTGTTCTGAGGGTCGCCGACGAGGTTGGAGGCGGTGACCCAGAGGCCGGTGGCCGGGTCCAGCCAGGCGAGGAGGAGCTGGCTCACGGACAGGGCGGCGACGTCCAGCGGGGAGTAGCGCACCGTCAGGTCCACGCCGGGAGGCAGGGTTGCGACCGGCGAGCCGTCACATCCCTGGACGGCCACCTGGAAGAGCAGGCCGCCCACGCGGATGCCGCTGGTCGGATTTGCCAGCGAGAGCGGGACGTCCGTGCGGATGCTCAACTGGGCGGGGGAGCCGAGCGTGGGTGGCGCGTAGAGGCTGACCCGGCCGTCTGAGGATGTCAGCGTGGTGTCGTGGCCGGGCTGCGCACAGGTCGTCACCGTGCCGGGCGGGGGCGGCGTCAGGGTGGGGATCGTGATCGGGGAGCGGTCCCGGGTGATCTCGAAGTTGTCGTTCGCGTTGAAGTTGTTGTTGCTGTTCGAGTTGTTGTTGCCGTTGCCGCCAGTGCCGCTGTTGTCGCCGGCACCTGTGTCGGTACTGCTGCTGGTCGTGCTCGTCCTGGTGGTCGTGGTCGAGGACGTCGTCGTGCTGGGTGTGGTCGAGGTGGTGGAGGTCGTGGTCGTCTCGCGACCAGAGAGGTCGGCGACGTACGGGCCGGGCTGGCCGGTGAGGCGCGGCCAGCCGGCATCCAGGCTGGAGGCGGCCAGGGCGCGCGTGACGCTGGCAGGCCGGCCCGGGCTCAGCAGCCCGGAGCCGAGGGTGCCAGCGACCAGCACGGCGGTGATCGCGGCGTAGGAGAGCAGCCGGAGCAGGAGGAGTCGCGGGGGTGTCTGCATCGGGACGCCTCACTCGAACCGCAGCGCGTCGATCGGGTTGAGCTGCGACGCCTTGCGAGCCGGGTAGAGCCCGAAGAAGATGCCGACCATAGCGGCGAAGCCGAAGGCGATGCCGATGGCGGGATAGGAGATAGCCGTAGCCCAGCCGACGAACCGTGGCAGGCCGAGGGCGACGCCCAGACCGATGGCGATCCCGATCAGGCCGCCGAGGACGGACAGCAGCACTGCCTCGACGAGGAACTGGGAGAGGATGTCGCCCGGTCGGGCGCCGATCGCCATCCGGATACCGATCTCCCGGGTTCGCTCGGTGACTGAGACGAGCATGATGTTCATGATGCCGATGCCGCCGACGATCAGGGAGACCGCGGCCACGCCCGCGAGCAGGAGGGTCATTGTCTGGGAGACGCCCTGGGCGGTCTCGATGATGTCGTTGCTGCTGCGAATGGTGAAGTCGTCGCCCTGGTTCGCTCCGAGCCTGTGGCGCTGGCGGAGCAGGATCTGGGTCGCGGCGGTCACGTCGTCGATCTCGTCGGCCTTTGTGGCCTGGATCTGGATCGAGTTGATGGCGTTGGAGCCGAACAGGCGGATCTGGCCCGTGCGGAAAGGGATCAGCACGATGTCGTCCTGGTCCTGGAAGCCAGTGGCGCCCTTGCTGGCGAGGACGCCGATCACGGTGAACGGAACGTTCCTGATGCGAACAGACTGGCCGACCGGGTCACGCGTGCCGAACAGGTTGCGCGCGACCGTTTGACCGATCACGGCGACACTGCGGGCTTCCGTCTCCTCCTGGGCGGAGAAGAAGCTGCCCGAGCCGATCTGCCAGTTCTGGATCTGCTGGTAGGCGGGCTTCACGCCCTGGATGCGGGTCTGCCAGTTCTGGTTGCCGGCGATCACTTGCGCGTTGCCCTGGACGACCGGGCTGATCGCGGCGATGTCAGGCACCTGCTGTCCGATCGCGTCGGCGTCGGCCGGGGTCAGGGTCGTGAGGGTACCGGCGCCGCCGCGCACGCCACCGCTCTGGCTGCTGCCTGGTGAGATGGTCAGAACGTTCGTACCCAGGCCGGCCAGCCGCGCATTCACCTGAGCGCTGGCGCCCTGGCCGATGGCGACCATGATGATGACGGCGGCCACGCCGATGATGATGCCGAGCGTTGTCAGGACGGCGCGCCCCTTGTTGGCGCGCAGCGCCTCGAGGGCGGACGGCAGGCTCATGGTGAGGCGTCCGCCGTTGGTCCGGTGCGGGTCGGTCAGGAGGATCGAGAACGCGTCTGCTTCGCTCGGCTCGAACTCCGGGGTCGGAGCCGCGACCGCGGGTCGGTCGGGGGCGACGACGCTCATGCCGCCACCTCCTCGGCGGGTTGCATGCCGGCCAGCCGCACCGCGGCGGAGACGGGCTCGTCCACGACGCGATCCGACTGGACCACTCCGTCGCGAAAGGTGACGATGCGGGAGCAGTGCTCAGCGATGTCCGGCTCGTGGGTCACCAGGACGATGGTCGCGCCACGCTCGTTGAGGCGCTGGAGGATCGCCATGATCTCAACGCTGGTGCGGCTGTCCAGGTTGCCGGTCGGCTCGTCGGCCAGAATGACACTCGGGTTGTTCACCAGGGCGCGGGCGATCGCCACGCGCTGCTGCTGGCCGCCAGACATCTCCTTCGGGCGATGATGAGACCGGTTCCCGAGACTCACGGCCCGGAGGGCCGCCATGCCGCGGGCGTGGCGCTCGCCGTCGGGCACGCCGCCGTAGAGCATTGGGAGCATGACGTTGCCAAGGGCGTCCATCCTGGGGAGCAGGTTGAAGCCCTGAAAGACGAAGCCAAGCTCTCGGTTGCGGACGTCCGCCAGCGCGTCGCGGTTGAGACGAGCGACTTCCTGGCCGTTCAAGGTGTACGAGCCGGCGGTGGGAACGTCGAGGCAGCCGATCAGGTTCATGAAGGTGGACTTGCCCGAGCCGGAGGGGCCCATGATGGCGACGAACTCGCCGCGGCGGACCTCGAGCGAGACCCTCCTGAGCGCTACCACGACGTTCGTGCCCATGCGGTACTCCTTGCGGAGATCGGAGACCGCGATGATGACCTCGCTCATCGTCCGCCACCGCCGCCAGGCTTCGGAGAGCCGCCACCAAAGCCGCCCCGCCCCGGACCCGCGCCAGGGAAGAGCCCGCCTGCGCCGCTGGTTGTGCGCTGGGTCGTCTGGCCGCCGGTCGCGCTGATGGCCACGATCTCGCCGGGCTGCAGGCCGGCGAGGACCTGGGTGTTGCGATCGTCGCTGGCGCCCACCTGGATGCGAGTTGGGACGGGCTGGCCGTCGCGCACGACGATGACGAAGGCAGTTGAGGCGTCGGCCGCGGCTGGCTGCTGGGCCTGGTCAGGCGCCGGCTGGCCGCTCTGCGTCTCAGGCGATGGCGAGGGAGAAGGCGAGGCGCCGGCGCGGCCCGCGCCGCGGGACCCGCCACCCTGGCCACCCTGGCCACCCTGCCCGAACTGGCCGCCCTGCGCCGCGGGGCTTGCCTGGCTACCCTGCGTTCCGCCCTGTCCGCGGAAGCCGCCGCCCTGACTGCCCTGGCCGCCGGAGCCCGCGCTCGCCTGCGCCTGGCGGAGTTCGGCCGCCTGGGTGCTGGCGAAGGTGATGGCCGCCGTTGGCACCAGCGTGACATTGTCTCTCTCGTCGGTGATGATGGTGACGGTCGCCGTCATGTTCGGCAGCAGGGCGACGTCCGTCGGATCCACCGTGCTGACCACGGTGTAGTTCACCACGTTGGAAGTCGTCACGCCGATCGGCTCCACGCGGGCCACGCGGCCGGTGAACGTCTTGTTCGGGAAGGCGCTGACTGTGAGCGTCACCTTCTGGCCAGTGGTCACCTTGCCGATGTCCGCCTCGCTGACCTGGGCGTTCACCTGGGGCGCGTTGACGTCCGTGAGGGTGATGAAGCCGGCGGTGTTCGTGCTGGCGGTGCTGCTGGTGGCGCTCGAGCCGACCGGCCCGCCGCTAATGAGCTGGCCCACCGAGCCGCTGATCGCGGAGACCGAGCCGCTGGTCGGGGCGACGAGGGTGGCAGCAGCCAGGTTGTTCTGGGCGAGCTGCAGGGATGCGCGCGAGCTGTCCACTTGAGCCTGCGCGGCGTCCAGCTCCGGCTGGGTCGGCATGGCAGTGGACTGCGCGTAGCTGGCCTGGGCCGTGTTCAGGCTGCTGGCGGCCGAGTCCACCTGGGACTGGGCGCTCTGGATGCTCTGGGCCGACTTGGCCTGGGTGTTGGCCAGGCTGGTGTTGGCGGCATCCAGCGACGCCTGCGCCTGGTCCACGCTGTTCTGCGCGGACTGGATGGTCGCGTCTTGCTTGACCGAGTCGTTCGTGAGATTGGATTGAGCGGTGTTGACGGTGTTGGTGGCGCTGGTGACCTGCGAGCGAGCGCTCTCGAGCGTTCCAAGGTACCTGGCCTGGTTGCTGGCGAGGCTGGCCTGAGCGGTCTTCAGATTGTTCTGGGAGGTGGTGACCGCGTTCTGGGCGTTCAGGATGGACTGCTGGCCCTGGGCGCGGGTCTGATCGATCTGGTCCTGGATGGTCTTGATGCCGGCCTCCGCCGAATCAACCTGTCGCTTGGCGATGGTGCATTGGGACGACGTGCCGTTCTTGCAGGTGTCGTCACGCTGGGCCCGCTGGGTCCGGAGGTCCGCCTGGGCCTTGTCGAGCTGCCGGTTGGATACGTCCAGGTTGGCCTGGGCGATCTTCTGGGTCTGGTTGAGCTGGTCCTGGGCGTTCTTCACCGCGTCCTGGGCG
This sequence comes from Chloroflexota bacterium, assembly GCA_020850915.1. The sequence goes on from JADZDV010000026.1 coordinate 7,801, forward strand.
TTCTGCACCGCGATGCGATCGCCGGCTGTGTCCTGATCAACCTGTTTCTGCGTGTTGGCGAGGCTCTTCTGAGCATCGGTGTAGGTCTGATTGGCGTTGGCCAGGGCCGTCCGGTCGCCCGCCAGGGCGGCGTCCTTCTGCTGCTGGGCGGAGACAAGCGCCTTCTGAGTGTTGGCCAGGTTGACCTGGGCGGTCTGGACGCTGGCCTGGGAGACCTGAACATCCTGTGCAACGCTCGCGCGCACGCTCGCCAGGTTCTTCTGGGCCGTCGCGAGGCTGTTCTGCGCGGCGTCGACCTGGGCCTGAGCCACAGCGATGCTCTCCGCGGTGGGACCCGCGGCCAGCTTGGCGTAGTTGGCGCTCTGCTGTGTGAGCGTGGCCTGGGCCTGGGCCACCTGCGACTCGAGGTCCGTCGTGTCCAGGCGGGCCAGCGTCTGTCCCGCCACCACCTTGTCGCCCACGGCGACGTCGATCTCGACAAGCTTGCCGGAGCTCTTGAAGGTCAGCGGAAGGTTGGCCGGGGCCGTGATCGGACCGGTGGCCGTGATGCTGGAGACCAGGTTGCCGCGCGAAACGGGCGCTGTCTGGTAGACGGGGGCCGACTGCTCTCGTGTGAACAGACCGGTTGCGTCCGCCCAGGCCGCGATCGCTGCCAGCAATGCGATAAGCAGCAGGAAAAGGATCGGCCGCGGGGGCATGCGGACTGGCCGCCATGCCGCGGGCCAGGTCGAGGCTGCTCTAGCCATGCATCAAACTCCGCCAGCGCCGGGGGCGCGCTGGCCCGACAACGTTGTTACCGCTTCGTTCCTGAGTATGCCAGCCGGACCTGAAGCCGCCGAGGGGGAAAGCTGGCCATTTCCTGAAGGCGCCTCCACAGCCAGCAAGGGCAGAAGGACCCTCACCGTGGTCCCCCGATCCACTTCGCTGCGGATGTCGATGCGCCCGTGGTGGGCTTCGATGATGCCTCTTGCAATAGCCAGGCCGAGACCGGAGCCGCCAGTGGCGCGCGCTCGCGACGGATCGCCGCGGACGAAGCGGTCCATGACGCGCGGCAGCACATCAGGCTGGATGCCCGCGCCGGTGTCCGAAACGGTCAGGCGTGCGAGGCCGCGCTCCAGGCCCACCCCCAGCTCGATCCGACCGTCGGGCGGCGTGAAGGAGAGCGCGTTGGCGGTGAGATTGATGAGCACTTGCTTGAGCCGGTCGGCGTCGCCCTCCACGATCGGCTCCGCGCCGATGGAGACGCGTACCACCTGACCCCGGGCGAGGAGACGCGTCTGGGTCGCGACCTCCTCGACGAGCGGGGCCAGCTCCACCGGCGCCATCCTGAGCCGCTGCTCGGCGTCCAGGCGCGAGAGCGTCAGCAGGTCGCCGACGAGGCGGCCGAGTCGGTCGATCTCCCGTTCCATCGTGCCGAGCAGGCGATGGACGGTGGTGGCGTCGCCGCGGTCGGCGCCCATCTGGAGCACCTCGACCATGCCGCCGAGCGCGGTCAGGGGCGTTCGAAGCTCGTGGGCGGCGTCCGCGACGAAGCGGCGCTGCGCAATGAGCGCCGCGGCCAAGCGATCGAGCATACTGTCGAACGCTTCGGCCAGCTCGCCGATCTCATCCCGGCGCGCCAGGTGCAGGCGTTCGTCGATCCGGCCCGCGCCGATGCGGCGTGCCGCGCGAATGACCCGGTCAAGGGGACGGAGCGCTCCACGTGTGGCGCGGAGCGCGACGATGCCTGCCAGGAGCACCGCCAGGATGGTGCCGATCGCTAAGGCGGTCCGGAGGCGGGACTCAAGGTGGTCGGTCAGCTCAAGCGAGCGTGACAGCGTGATGCCGCCGAGGATGGTGCCGTCCGCGGAGCGAAGCGGCAGGAGCAGGAGCAGCGTTCGCCTGGTCTGCTGCTCAACCACCGCGCGCTGCTCGGAGCCCGCGAGCATGGCCCGAACGAGCTCCGGCGCGGGCTGGGGCCAGGACTCCACACCCTCGCTGACCTCGCTCGCGGAGACGAGGGTGCCGTCGGCGTCGTAGACCCGCACGCCGGTGTCCGGGCCGCTCATGCCTCGGACGAAGCCGGTGGCCATACGCGGCAGGGGGAAGTCCGGCAGGTCTGATCCCGGGCGATCGCCCTCGGTCTGCGGCCCGGCGGGTCCGCCTGATCTGCCCGATCCGCCCTGGCGCCCCTCACCCGGGCCGCGCGGGGGGCGGTTGACGATGTTCAGGATGGGGCGGGCCTGGTCGCGCAGGTAGTCGGCGTTGAGGCCGATGAGGGCGCCGTCCAGCTCGAGGAGGAAGATGCCGCCGACGATCAGGAGGGTGGCGGCGAGCACCCCCACGTTGAGCGCGGTCAGCCGCCAGCGAATGGGCCAGGAGCTGGGCGCGACGTAGTGCATGGCTTATCCAGACAGGGCGTAGCCAACGCCCCGGACGGTGCGGATCAACCGCCGCTCACTGTCGCCCAGTTTCTCGCGCAGCGCGCTCACGTGGACTTCGATGAGGTTGCCATCGCCGAGATAATCGGTGCCCCAGACGCGGTCGAGGAGGACGTCGCGGGTCATCACCTGGCGCGGGTGGAGTATAAAGACTTCGAGCAGGTCGAACTCGCGGGGAGTCAGGTTGACCGGCCGGCCAGCCTGGAACACCTCGCGCGTGTCGCGGTTGAGGGTCAGCTCGCCGTAGGTCAGAACCCGCTCGACGGGACCGATGCGCCGGCGGAGCACGGCGCGGATGCGCGCCAGCAGCTCCTTGAACTTGAACGGCTTGGGCAGGTAGTCATCCGCGCCGGCCTCGAGGCCTTCGACCCGCTCGTCCACGTCGCCGCGCGCGGTGAGCATGACGATCGGCACGTCGCCGCCGCGGCGCAGCCGCTGGCAGACTTCAAGCCCGTCCATGCCAGGCAGGTTGAGATCCAGGACCACGAGGTCCGGACGCTGACGGGCGTAGCTCGCGAGGGCGCTCGGACCGTCCGTGGCCAGATCGACCTCGAACCCCTCGTAGCGCAGGCCGAGCTCGACGAACTCGAGGATCGCCTCCTCGTCGTCGACCACGAGGATCCGGGGCGACGGCGCGCCGCCAGGGGCGCTTGCATTGCTGGCGCCAGTGCGCAGTGTCATGTTCGAATGGCCCCCGCTACCCAGAGACATCGTAACGCCAAATTCTGAACTCGGGCGAGCGGAAAGCTGAACAATTGCTGAAGGCCACACCCGACGTGGCGCGCAGGGTGCCCGCCGGTCTCTCGGGGGAATGGCTCAGCCAGCCCGGGCGACACCTTGTCATCCTGAGCGCCAGCGAAGGATCACGCTGTAGAAGATTGGCGGATGGCGCCGGACTGGCGAGCTCGCCGTAGGGTGCGCACCGCGTAGCACGTCCTCCGGGTAAGGATCGCTACAGTCAAAGCATTGGTGCGCGGTGCGCACTCTACGGTTCGACCGCTGGCCAGCTCCGGGTGGGCGGGCTCCTACTGCGTGATCCTTCACTTCGTTCAGGATGACAAGGGGGCACGTTCAGGGCGGTAGGGGGCACGTTCAGGGCGGTAGGGGGC
>JADZDV010000027.1 GCA_020850915.1 Chloroflexota bacterium
GCCGTAGCAGACGGACCGGTCTGCGCGGAGGCGACGCTGACGTTGGCGACAAACGCCAGCGCCAGGGGGACTACGAGGAGTCTCTTCACGAACACGATCTCCCGTCAGTCGTTCCTTCGAACTCCAGGCCGCGCGCGAGCGTTCCGCTCACCAGCCGCCTCTGGTTCGAAGCGATCATACCCTCCGGGCCCGAACGGGCGCGCAGCTTCCAGCTCGACGGCTGCCCCGGCTGAGCACGAGGTGGTCTGGAGTCAGTGGAGGACGCGCCGCTTCGGAGGGCGGCACGGCTCGGCCGCGACCACTCCAAGACCCGGACCCCGGCTATCGAACGACGATTGATCGCAAGACCGCGCGAGTCGGGCGCTCGGGCGCGCCGGGAGCCAGGCTAGCCGGGGAGCTGCTCAGTGGAATGGCCGCGCCGTCCGCGCACTCGAGCCCCACCCACAGCAGGTACTCGCCAGGTGGGGTACCCAACGGGATGGTGAGGGACGACGACCGGTCGCGAGCCCGTCCGGGCTCGACATCCAGCACCTGTCGGACTGCCGCCAGCGACCGACCGGCAGCATCGGACAGCTCGACGACCGCCCGGCAATCGTCGGCCGATGAGCCCGCGCCACGCCAGAAGAGATGGACGCTGACCCCGCGGCCGGCCCGAACGATCAGGTTGTCGACACCATACCCCTCGAGCACGGCGGCGCCGCCGAAAGACGCCCCGACGGGAACGCCGCTCGACGAGGAGTAGAGTCTTGCGTACTCCACGTCGCCCAGCCTCACCACGAGCTCCGGCTGCCAGGTCTGAAAGCGCAGATCGTAGAGCGGCGGGGCCCCGTCGCGCTCGGTGCGGACATACGTCAGGAAGAAATCGGCTACGCTGGGATCGCCGGCCGCTTGGCCGCGGACGACATCGCGCTGGAGCGGGATGACCTGGCCGCGAAACTGGGCCCCGAGTACGGAGGTATAGATCTCGCCAGACATGCCAACCTTCAGACCAGCGGGGTTGGGCTTGAGGTTCAGGACGCCAGCTACCTGGTCCAGTCCCTCACCCCACCCGACAGCGAGCATTCGTACGGCCGCCGCGCCGCCGCCAGCCAGCGGGTTGTACCAGGCCAGGTGGTACGGCGCCACGATCGCAACGGGCCAGATCGCGAGCGGCAGAGCGACAGTCAGGCCGAGCAAGCTACCCGCACCGCCCACCCAGCGCAGTCGACCGCCAAACCGCGCCAGCCCCACCGCGGCCAGCAGGTCCAGGGACGGGAAGATCGGCAGCAGATAGCGATCGAAGCTCTTCGCGGAGACCGCCATCGCCAGTCCGAACAGCGCGACGAACGCCACGACCACCAGCAGAGGGAAACGCGCTTCACGCGCCGCCTCAGCGCGAGGCCGCGGTCCTTCCGCCCTCCACGACTCCCGATCGGACGCCGGATGGGGGTCGAGGCGGAGCCAGCGGCAGGGCAGGAGCAGAAGCAACAGGCCGATCCAGACGAGCGGCGTTGTCCTCAAGGCCAGTGTCGCAAGGTAGACCCACGGCCCCCCACTGTGCTCTGGACTGGTGTTGCCGAGAATGAACTCGTACACGCCCCGAAGCGTCTCGAGCGGCGCCACCCACATGGCGGGCCAGACGAGCGCGTACGTCGCGAGCGAGACCGCGGCCCAGAGCAGCAGCTCTCTCCAGAAGGCGGCCGTCCTCCAGGCGGATCGGCGCCAGCCGCTGGCCAGCGCAATCAGCGGTACGAAGCCCAGCATGAACGAACCGGGCGACTTGGCGAGCATCGCCAGGCCGCACGCGGCGGCGGAGAGCAGCAACGACGATCGAGCACCTCGTCGCCCCGGCCGCCAGTGCACGAGGGCCGCCAACAGCGAGACGGACATGAAGGTGGTCTGCAGCGCGTCGATGTGCAGCAGTTTTGAGTGAGCCAGGTAGAAGGGATCCAGGCCGATGAGCGAGCCTGCGAGAAACGCCACGCCACCGCCGAAGAGCTGCCAGGCCAGGAGAGCGAGGAGCGCCGTGGCCAGCGCGGTCGTGAGGGCGACCGCCCAGCGCCCCGCGGCGAGGGCGCCGATGAAGTCGGGGTTGCGGCTCACCTCGCGGCGTGAGACCTCGCGCCGCGGGCTGGCGAACGCCTCCGCGCGCGAGGGGCCCATGCCGACGAAGCCGGCCCACATCGTGGGCACGCCCGGATGGCCGGTCTGGAACGTGCCGGTAAACTGACCGCGATCTACAGCCTGCGCAAAGCTGCCCGCGCGGCCGACCCAGAACACCTCGTCCGTGGTCACGAACGTTGCGAGACCGGTTGACCGCGGCAGGAGCGCGAGCAGGAACACGAACACCGCCAGCATCGCCTGAGGCAGCAGTGGTGCGCGCGCAGCAACCGGGCGCAGCGCGCCTGACGACGCCTCCGCCGAGGTGGCCGGGGACTCTTCGGTCATTCGTTCACGTTGCCCATGGGCGACCTGGCGTGGATTGTGTCGCTCGAAGCTCTCCCAGCGCAATCGTGCGCCCGCCCGGTCCCGAGTCCGTCTGGCATACTCCGGCTATGGGCTGGGATACACGCCGCTCCATTGTCGCGCTGGTCGTCGCGCTGGTCGTCGCGCTGGTCGTCGCGACGGCCGGACCGCTCTGGCTACCCGCCTCCGCCCAGACCGGGCGAAGCATCAGCTACGACCGATTCGACGTCGGCATTGACGTGACCGCGGACTCGACCTTCACGGTAGTCGAGCGACAGCAGATCAGATTCCAGGGCACCTTCACGCGCGTCTATCGGGA
>JADZDV010000596.1 GCA_020850915.1 Chloroflexota bacterium
CGCCGCGTGTCTGCGGCCAGACGATTTCCGAACCTCGACAGCACTTGTGACAAAGGAGGAAAGTCCGAATCCTCTGGGTCAGGTACAGCTCGGTAGACATTCAGGTGAAGTGTTATGGCTGATGATAGGGCCTCGTCCGATGGATGAGCTTCAAGACTCACCTTGGCCGAGAAAGTGCCCTCGCCTTGGAATGTGACTGCAGGCAGAATCAGGTTGCTGGCCTGTTCTACAACCACCCATCCTGGAAAGTCGTCGTCATCCTCGCGGAGCGATGGAATGAAAATGCTCTCTCGGCTCGGGCCAGTCTCTGCCTGCCCCCAAGTCAGGTGCTGGCCTGCCCTATCCGCTACCGACACGCTCAGAACGCCGCGCCCGGCTCCCTGCCATCTGATATGGAAGGCAATAGGTATCGTCACAGGTAGCCGGACAGCGTGAACCTCGGGTTGCGCCGGGTAGAGCGGTCCCCCGAGCCAGTTGTACCACTCGGCAGAACTACTTGCGGTCTGTCGTGGTGATCTGCAAAGAAATACCGCGGTAAGCCGAAGGCCGGGTATAGAAGAGCACTGATCCACTATTGCCGCCCCATTATGATTCTCTAAAACACTGGACGGTCGCCGATGATCACGTGCATCGCTATCATCCAGCACATTGTGTTACCTGACGTCACGCCCTCGCATCGGTATTTCCTCCTCGTACTGCATGCCTTGGCGCATAATGCGCAACCACGCAAGCACTTGTTAACATTGACAACTTCCGGATAGTTATTGCAGCAATAGTTGCAGCTACTTTGAACTTGATAACAGAACTTCCTATTCTTGTCGTTCGGTCTTGATACATTGGTGACCACGTCTTCATAGTTGCCACACAATACACGGAGCACGGTCGGAAATACTTCAGGAACCACGTAATTACATAAGAGAACTCCTGGTTGATAGTTCCCTTCAACATTAATCATATCAAGATTGAACATGGCCTGCATTATGTCGAGTTCCCACTGAGCTTTCTTGAAAGTCGATAGTGTGATGTCATGCGTTTCCCGCATGTCATCTAGTATCTTTCTTCCATGTTCGAAGCTATCGAATTCTACTCCGTGACCGGTTGGATCACGATTAGTGATTGGGTTATTTGTGGCGTAAGTATACCGGTTGTTTGTTTGTGTCCTGTCGTCGCTGCCTCGGACGTCGTCGCGAGATAGCAACCTGCCGACCTCTGGCGCGTAATACCTCGCTCCTAGGTTGATCAGACCGGTCTCACCATCCTCTTGCTCACCAGCGAACTGATACTCGTTGGTTCGTGTTCCGCTCTGGAGACGAACTACACCAAACGGATCCCAATTACAACGCTTAGTTGTCGTCGCGTTGTTATCGGTTAGCAGTCTAACACTCATAGCATCCCCGTGCAAGTAAGACCGCTGAGCGGCTCGATGGACTTGCGCTCGCCGTCCCGCAGCAGCCCGTGCAGGTAGGTGCGGCCATGCTTGAACTGGTCGCTGCGCGGAAACAGGGGACGGAACGCCAGCGCATAGGCGTACAGGCGATCCACCACCTCGGGGTCCAGTATGAGCGTCTCGGTGTGCCCCATCAGAACCCCAGCCTACCGCTCGGGCCGGGCTCCGACACGCTCGCCTCGCTACATCTCCATCACAGCACACGGAGTAGTACCAGGGCGTGTCTCGGCCTGATTGCCGACACTGCGGACGACTCGTTCACAGCCGCTGCTTCCGAAGCATCACCGTACATATCTCTTCCGCAGCTCGGCACAATAGTCTTTCATCGCCGAGAAGTCACCACCCAGCTCACCGGATGCATTGTTTGCCAAGAACTGTGCTGCCTCATTCATGTGTTTGACCAGATCTTCCCGAGTCGGTCGGTTACCCGGAGCCCAACTCGTGACCAGCTTTAGTGAGGCGCCGTGCACCGCTGCTAGATCCTCAACTCTAATCCAGTCGATACACCACGCCCCTTTCTTATTCAGTTGTTTCCTGTTGTTCCCATTTCGAATGATCGACGTTTCACACATATGATCTCGCAAATCGTAACTTACTTCAACCACGACACTCTTCCCGATGAACTGAACGATTCCTCGTATCTGCTCAATAAGCCGGGGAGGGCGAGTTAGGGGGCAGCCCAGGAGGCACCGAGGTTGAGCTCGGCGGCGCGCTGGCGGATCAGCTCGTCCAGCCGCGGCACCTGGCGCGCATCGCGCAGCC
>JADZDV010000028.1 GCA_020850915.1 Chloroflexota bacterium
AGCGTGACGTCGCCGCGACGGATGTCAGTGGTGGAAGGATAGCGCTTTCAATACCCGATGGATACGCCTGCCAGCACAGCCGGTCCGGGGACTCCCGCGTCATCGATGAGCTCGTCGGGCCGCAGGGCTCGGAGCAGAGAACGCGAGACCGAGGCTCCCCTCCCAGAGGGAGTCCGCTCTCGGCGCGAGGGGTGGGGCCGAGGGCGGGGGTAGGCGCCCTCGGCCGGAGGGATGATCGGTGCGTGCGGTCATCATGGCCCGCGCGTCCGACGACCGCCAGCCACGGTACCGTGGTTATCCGTTCTCGATGGCCTCTGGAGTCCCGGCGCCATGGCCCGGACAGGCGACCCCTCAGCCCAGCGCCACGACCCGGGCATCGCCCACGTGCTCGTAGCGGTCGGGCTGGCAGGTGAGCACGATGATCTGGTTGCCCCGGCCGGCCGCGGCGAGGACCGCGCCCATGGCCTCCAGACGGCGCTTGTCCGAGTTGCCCAGCGCGTCGTCGAGGATGACCGGCACGCCGCCGTCGGGCGCCACGATGGTGGCGCAGGCGAGGCGGCCGATGATGGCGATCTGCTCCTGCGTCCCGATGGACAGGCTCTCGAACGGGATCGTCCGGCCGTCCAGGGTGCGGCTCACCACCTCGAGCGTGTCGCCGTCGAGGCCGACCGTGAACCCCGGGCCGAACACGATCCGGCCCAGGCGCTCCATCTCCCGCCGCAGCGGCCCCACGTAGGAGCGGCTGGCGCGGTCGCGCTCGTCTCGCAGCGTCTCGAACAGCAGCTGCCGGGCATCCGCCAGCGACTGGTCGCGCCGGAGGGCGTCCTGGGCGTCGTCGCGCGCCATCCGAGCGTCCGCCAGGTCCTCCTCCACGCCGTCCTCGAGATGGTCCCGCAGCCGCGTCCGCACCTCCAGCAGCCGGTCCTGCGCAGCGCGCGCGTCCCGGTCCATCCGCGTCAGCGCCCGCTGGGCGTTGCCCAGCAGCTCGTGCGCCTGGTCGGGCGCGAGGGCCGCCAGCTCCTCACGCGCCGCGGCCAGGTCCTGGACCAGGGCGCCCTCGTGTGCCTGCGCGTCTCGCAGCTCGGTCTCGACCGCCTCGTCGGGCCACGCCTCGCGCTCGGCCGCGAGGGTCGCCTCCAGGCGGCCCAGCTCCTCGCGCGCCAGCCGCGCCTCTGTGGCGCGTCCCTGCGCCGCGACCTCCAGCTCGTTGAGCTGCCCGTGCGCGGCCTGCCACTCGTGCTCGGCGGCGAACATCCGCTGCTCCGCGTCGGCGAGCGCCTCCTGCGCCGCCACGGGGTCCGTGACGGCGAGCATGGGCGGCTTGTCCACCTCGAGGCGCAGCTCCTCGATGCGCGCGCCGAGCGCGCTTGCGGTCGAGCCCTGGAGCACCGCCTCGAGGATGCGTCGCTGTTCGGCGATGGTCCGCCGCGCGGCCTCCCGCCGGGCGAGCAGGTGCTCCGCGTCCTCGGGGTCTCGCGCGCCCACCTCGGCCAGGAGCTGGCCCAGACGAGCCTCCCGGCCCGGCAGGTCCATGGCCTGCTCGTCGAGCACCTCCCCCACCGAGACGCCCAGCCACAGGACGCCCGGGAACTCCAGCGTGATGCCCTGGCCCAGCCGCTGCTCGATCGAGCGCCCGGGGCCCAGTTGGAGCCGGACCCCGTCCACCATCCCCTGGACGTCTGCGAACGCCTGGAGCCGCACCACCGGGTGGGCGGCGTCGAACTGGTAGCGTGCCTGCATCAGCGCCTGGAACTGCTCACGGATGGCGGCCAGGCGGGCGGCGTCGATGGGCAGCCTCGAGTCGGGGCGCGCGGCGGCGATGGCTGCGTTCGCGTCACGCCCCCGAGCGTAGCGGTCCTCCAGCGACCCCAGCTCAGCGCGTGCGCGCTCGCGCGCGACGTGCGCGGTCGCGGTGTTGAACCGGGCGCGTGCCAGGTCGCGCTGCGCACGCGCGGCGCCAAGCCCCGCGTCCGCCTCGGCGGCCCGGGTGCGCGCCCCCAGCAGGCGATGGCCGTCCTCGTCGGCCGTCTGGGCGAGCGTCGCCACCACGGCATGCATCCGCGCGACCGCCTCGGCCCGCTCCCGACGCGCAGCCGCCCGACCCCGTGCCTCCGATGCGGCGCGTGTCGCGCTCGTCTGGCGCTCGGTCGCCGACGCCACGATGGCCTCTGTGTCGCGGAGCGCGTCCACCCGTCGCTGGTGCGCCTGCACGCTCTCGACGTGCCCGTCGCGATGCTCCGTCAGGTCCCCGATGCGCGCCATGAGTGAGTCGCTCGCCACCACGTCCGCCTCGATGGCCGAGAGGGAGGCCTCCAGGGCCTGGGCGCGCTCCTGCCCGCGGTCCGCTGCCGCCTCGAGGGCCTGCGCGTCCTTGCGTCGTCGGCCGGCCTCGGTCCACGAGCCCAGATAGGCCGTCTGGGCCGCCGCCAGCAGGCTCTCCTCACGGACGCCCGCCGTCACCTCGCCGGCCGCTCGCTCCAACGCGCGTGCCAGCGACGCCTTGTTGGCCAGCTCCGCCTGGCCGACCTGGTTGCCCTGCTGGAGCCGCAGCGCCTTCCACAGGGCCATGTCCACGGTCTCGGACAGGATGGCCTCCGCGCGCTCATG
>JADZDV010000029.1 GCA_020850915.1 Chloroflexota bacterium
GTCCAGCGTGCCGGCCGCTGCGCCCGCTTCCCGGGCGAAGTCGGCGAGGTGGTCGTCTATCCCCTGCCCGAGGGCGGCCAGCCCTGGCTGCCCTACCGTGAGACGGACGTGGCGCACGCGCTGCAGGCGCTGAAGGACTTCGGCGACCGCACGCTCGATCCGTCGGCGGCGAGCGAGCTCGTGGAGGCTGCGCACGCGCAGACTGACAGCGCCGATCTCGGGGATGGCTGGTCCGAGCGGCAGCGCGAGCAGTTACGTCGAGTCCAACGTGCGGCCGCGCTGCGCCTGACCACCTCGGTGAGCGACCTCATCCGCCGCGACGATGGGCAGACGATTCGTGTGGTGCTGGCCCACGAGCCGTACCGCCTGAACCCGTATGCCGTCGAGGGCTTCGGCTTACGCCGCTGGACGCTCGCCCGTCTCTTCGACGCCGCTGCCCGGCCGATCGGCTGGCGCTGGACGCCCGCTGACGACCAGGAGTGGACGCCCCTTCAGGCTTCCGGCGACCTGGCGAGCGCGTTCGCGGTCTGTCTGCATCCGAACGTCGCCGCGTATGACGCGGCGAGTGGCCTGCGCCTGGGCGAGCCCGGCGACGCGGCGAGCCCACTTCGGGAGCGGCCGGAGCGGCGGGGAGCACGCTACGCGCGCGAGACCTGGGCCAACCACGCTCGCATGGTGGGCGAGGAGGCGGCGGGCCGAGTCGCGCGGGCCGGGTCAGTCTTGCTGGACGGACTGGCGGCCCCGCCGTGGGAGCTGACGGAGAGCCTCCTCGCAACTGCCGCGCGTGCCATCGGCGTGCTGCACGACGTTGGCAAGCTACAGCGCGGCTGGCAGGACTGGGCGGTGCGGGCACAGCGCAGCCGGGACGCCAGCTACTCCCACACCGAGCTGCTGGCGCACACCGATCTGGATCGAGAGAACCTGGCGGACCGAGAGCTGGAGCGTGCAGTGGACGCCGAGGGGCGGCGGCCGGCGCACGCGGCAGCGAGCGCCTACTATGGCATGAAGGCACTGCTCGCCCGGTTGAATGTGGTGACAGACGAGGTCGACGCGACGCTGTTCGCCGCTTGCCTGGCCGCGATCCTGGCACACCACGGCGGCGGCCTGGCAAGCCGCGGGAAGGATCCAGGTATCCAGTCGCTGGCGCCGAAGGCGGGCGACGCGCTGCAAGCGGCCGGCGACGACGGGGCGCTGGCGCTAGCGCTCGCACCCCTGGACTCTCCACTGGCACCCCGGCTTCTCCTGGACAGCCTCACTCAGCCGGTGGTGGACGACCTGGGGGTTGGCGGGGAATGGTGGCCCGTGACGGCATATCTGACACGCACGCTGCGCCTGGCGGACCAGCGTGCGACGTCGCTCTACGGCAAGGAGGAATAGATGACAACCGCCCCGACGGCTCGGGGGCAAACGGTCGCCGATCCGACCTTCCAGACCATCCGCATCTCACGAGCGAGTGGCACGCACGCGGACGTGTTCGCGGCGGTGGGACTTGCAGATCTCCTGCGTGACGCGGCAAACGACCAGCGCGTCACGATCAAGCAGGTGGGCACAGCGTTCGAGGTCTGCCTGAGCCGGCGCCGCGCGTTGAGCGACCTGTGGCTCCGTCCGCGGCCCGGCTACCGCTACCTGATCCCAAAGTCGGGGCAGGCGCTGCCGCCGGGCATCGCCGCGGCGGACGCCATCGATTACGAGCGGTACCGCGACCAGATCAGGCGCCTACGAGAACAGGAGGAGGAGCTGCGCAAGGCGGCGGGCCAGAAGAAGGAGCCGCCGAACCAGGAAGCGCTCGAGCAACTGCGCAAGAGCTGGCCCATGCCGCGCGAAGACTGGCGGCGTTTCCCCACACTGCGCGTCCTGCAGGGCCACGGTACGGCCAACACGCTCGCCGCGGATTTCGCCAAAGCCGGAACGGCGAGCCGCGAGGCTGAGATTCGGCGGGGCCTAAAGGCGCTGCTCGAGGACCGACCGAGCGGGCTGTCCTGGCCGGTGAGCGGCGTGCAGCTCTTCACACCGCTGGCTGCCAAGGGTTACGCCCGGTTGAAGCCGGACAGCACGGGACGGAACGACAAGACCAAGGAGGCCTGGACGGACCCGTTCCTGGAATGGCTCCGCTACCGGGGCTACTTCACGGCGGCTGTTCCAGCGTTCCACGGCAGCAAGGGCGAGCACATCCGCCTGCTCGCGCCGATCCCGGGTGATATCGGGCTGGGCCCGTACGGGCAGCTCGTCGACCGGCTCACCCCGCCGGGGGGAGCCAGCCCCCCCAAGATCGATAGCCTGGTCACCTTGAGGCTCGCAGGTCTGCTGATCGAGCACTCCGAGGAGTTCGCGTCACGAAGCGAGGACCGCATCCCGGGGCTGTCGCTCAAGGGCCGGTCCCCTGGGGCAGTCATCTCCGGCCTGACAATCACGAATTTCCAGTCGCTGGGCTCAGCCAGAGCGGTCTCGGTAGTCAGCGAGCTGAGCATCCCGAGCTGGTTCCCGATCAGATCGGCCGCCGACGCGGAAAGCTGGCTTGGGATTCTGGACGAGCATCAAGCGATCGTCCGCGACCTGCGCGACGATCACTCGGACGAAGTGGCGCTGCTCCAAACGTACCGGGGCTTTCTGCAGCGCCGCGGCGAGGGCGCACTGGCCGCGATGGTGGACTTCGCGGGCGCCTATGGACAGTTTGTGGTGCGGGCGCGGGAGGCGAAGCGCCGCGTCCGCCAGTTCCGAGGCGATCTCTTGAGGAGGGTTGTGGACTCCATGAGCAATGCAACAGGCAAGCCGTTCACGCCGATTCTGGATGACGAGGGCTTCCGGGCGGTGGCCGCCGCCGTGCGCCGGGCCACCGTGAGCGCACAGAGTCTCAAAGCCAACGGCCAGGACCATCGCGAGATTCGTTACGGGCTGCTGCCAGAGCTGCGGCGCGCGTCCGAGCTGCCGACCGACGAGCCGCTGCTCTCAGCGGTGGCGGAGTTCATCAGTCTGTACAACGCGGAGAATGCGCGACGGCGAGAGACGAGACACGCCGCGCCGCGCAACGTGACAACCGAGGAGCTACGGGCCTTCACCCTGCTGCTCGATGACTACCACGCGGCCGTCGTAGGCAAGCTACTGTGCGCCTTCGGCTCCTGTCGCGACCCGCGCGAGCGTGACGCGGGCACCGAGACGTCGGATGGTGGCGACGAGGCCGCCAGCCCGATGGACGGCACCGAGAGCGAAGGAACAGCGAGCGAGACACCCGAGGACGAGTAGTAACGCATCGAGGAGGAGCATTCCTATGTCGGCGACGCACTCCCTGGCCATCTCCGCCAGGTTGACGATGAACCTGCACAACCTCAACAGCGAGGGCACCGAGGGCAATCAGCAGCAGACGCGGATGGTCCACGTGGTGGACACCGCCGGCAGCCGTCAGAGCGTCAACGCCGTGAGCGGCGACATGTTCAAACGCATCCTCGTCGACCACCTGATCCCGCTCCTTGAGCAAGCCGGGCAGCCGCTCTCGCCGGGCGCGCGTCGCCACAGCCCTGACCGGATCGTGGCGGGCTACCCAGCCTTGACCACCCTTGCCGGTGACAAGACCAAGCCCGACGCGGACGTGATGGCGATGATGATTCGCGACTGTGCCGCCACGGACCTGGCCGGCGCCTTGCTGACGGACAAGCGCGCGGTGGGGCGGAAGTCCGTGGTAGAGCTCGGCTGGGTGGTGGGACTCCCGGACTGGACCCGCACGGAGCAGTACCTCCACGTCAAGTACGCGCCGGAAGGCCGCGGCGCGGCGACGGGTGGCACCAGTGTCGCGGAGCGCCAGGCGCTGTTCCACCGCCCGGCGTCCTCCGGGGTCTACGCCCTGGTCTGCAACCTGGACCTGTATCGCATCGGCCTGAACGACATCACCCGCCAGTACGTGGTCTCAGCCGAGGACCGCCGTACGCGGGGGCAGGCGCTGCTCCAGGCGCTGGCCGCCACGCTGTTGAAGCCAGCCGGCGCTCAGCGGAACACTCAGAACCCGCACATCGTGGGCTGCGAGGGCATCATCTCGCTTTCGCGCTCGAGTCTCCCGGCGCCGCTGGTGAGCCCGCTCTCAAACGGGTTCGTCGAGGAGGTAGAGCGTTGCGCCCGCGCGCTCGGCCGGATCGAGCAGGACGTCATCGTCACGGAGCGGTTCGCCACCGCGTCAGAAGCCGTGGATGTCCTGGCAAAGCTCTCCGCCGAGCTGGCCCTGCCTGAGCGGGCAGTCGGATCATGAGCCCACCCAGAAGGCAGGAGAGCGATCGTCCGGATGTGGCGGCGCTGAGCGCCGCGCGCGCCGCCACGCTCAGCAGCGCAGACCCGGTGGCCGGCGTTCCCGGCCCCGGTCACTGGCTCGTCTCGGAATGGGCGCCGGTGGGGCTGTTCTCGCTCAAAGTCAGCACCGCTACCAGTTCAGTGGGGCGCACGCTGGTCGTGCCAACGCCCTACGCCATCAAGATGGCCTGCGTGGACGCGGCGTTCCGGGCCGGCCTCCCGGACGCCGACTGCGCGGCGCTGCTCGTGGCGCTAGCGCCGGTGGAAGTACGGATTCGTCCGCCAGCCGCGGCGGCCGTGACGCACACGATCGTCAAGGTTCGCCAGGAGCCGAAGAAGGCCACGCCTGGCGAGCCCTACATCTCAAGTGTCGCCTATCGTGAGGTGGTGCACCACGCCGGCTCGTGGCTCTGGGCGTTCGACCTGGCCGCGGCCGACAACGTGTTCGCTGATCGTCTCGTTCGCTGCCTACCACGAGTGAACTACGTCGGGAAGCGTGGCTCCTTTGTCCAGTTCCTGGGCTTCGAGCGCCGGACGGAGCTGGACGCCAGCTTCACCGCGGTCTACGACGAGATGAACGGCTTCACCATGCCGCCAGCCTGGCACATCCAGCCCCTGGATGACTTTGGTCCTGAGGCGACGCTCGGCGTCTTGAGCAGCTACAGCCCCGCGCCAGCCCGGCGCGACCGCCACCGCGTCTTTCGCAGCACGATCATCCCGCTGGGCCTCGCCAGTAGCGGGCCGGGCTTCAGCGAGTACCGCGCCGAGTTGTGACCGCTCGCCATGCGCTGCATCGTCGTCTACGACATTCCGGCGGA
Organism: Chloroflexota bacterium; assembly: GCA_020850915.1. The sequence goes on from JADZDV010000029.1 coordinate 5,091, forward strand.
CCGCCCGCGAGCGAAGGTGGCAGATGCGTGCCTGGACTACGGCCTGAGCCGCATCCAGTACTCCGCCTTCCTGGGTGACATCAGCCGCAACCGTCAGGAAGAGCTGCTGCTGAAGATCCGCCGCCTGCTCGGGAAGGCGGACGCCAGGGTAGCGCTCTTTCCGGTGTGCGACACGGACTTCCGCTCGCGGATCGAGGTGACGCGGCCATGAGCGTGACGCGGCCATGAGCGACGCCTGGCGCGACAGCGCGCCGCGCGAGACGGCTGGCCCCGGGCTGCTGGAGCTCACGGTGAGCGACGTGCGCCAGCAGGCCTACTGCCCGCGCATCCCGTACTTCCGGCTGGGCCTGCGCCTGCCGCGGCGCTTCGTCACGTACAAGATGCAGGAGGGCATCCTGGAGCACCGCCGGACGGAGGAGCTGGAGCATCGGCGGACCCTGCGCGCCTACGGCCTGGCGGACGGCGAGCGCCGCTTCGACGTGGCGCTACGCTCGGAGCGGCTTGGCTTGAGCGGGCGGCTCGACCTGCTGATCGAGCGCGCCCACGAGGCGATCCCGGTGGAGTTCAAGAACACTCGTGAGAAGCTGGCGCTCAACCACAAGTACCAGCTCGCGGCGTACGCGCTCCTGGCCGAGGAGGCCAGCGGCCGGCCGGTGCGGCGCGCCTTCGTCTACGCCATCCCTCTGAAGCTGACCCGGGAGGTGGCGATCACACCCGCCATGCGGCGCTACGCGAAGCGTCTGCTAGCGGACATCCGGCGCGCCGTTGCCGACGAGCGCATGCCGGACGGCACGCGCCAGACCGGCCGCTGCGCGGAGTGCGAGTTTCTCTCGTACTGCAACGACCGCTGGTAGCGGAGGATCCCATGTATTTCCCCTCAGACGAAGAGCGGCGCCTGGTACAGCGCCTGCTGGCCGATGCGCGGAGCGAAGGCATTGCCGACGAGCTGCGCGGCTGGAGCTGGCAACGCGCGCCCGTGCGGCCCGTCTACGACACGCCATTGGCGGTGTACGAGGTGGCCGGTAAGTACTGCCCCTCGGGACGGGACGTCTACTTGCGGCGGGTGCTGGGACTGCGAGCCGCGCCGAATCGCGCCATGCAGGACGGCGCGGCCGTGCACGCGCTGGTGGCAAGCCTCTTCACGGCGGCGAAGCGGCTGGTCTACCAGCACGGAAGCAGGTGCGTGGAGCCGCTGGAAGAGCCGCGGCGCCAGCCTCTCCCTGCCGACTACCTGGACCATCTGCCGCCGGACCATCGGGGA
>JADZDV010000030.1 GCA_020850915.1 Chloroflexota bacterium
TGAGCCGCGCGCCCTGCCTCCCATCGCGACGAGGGTCATGAAGGTTCTGATTGCCGAGGACGATCTCGCAACCAGGAAGATGCTGCGCTTCATCTTCGAGCAGCAGGGCGGCCACGCCGTCGCGGAGGCCGACACCGCCAGGTTGGCGCTCGAGATGCTGATCGCGGAGCAGGTAGACCTCTTGGTCGCCGACTTGATCCTGCCCGACCTGGACGGCTTCGACCTGATCCGACGGGTCCGACGGACGTCCAACGTGCCGATCATGGTCGTCTCAGCACGGGCGCACCTGCCGGACCGCGTCCGCGGTCTCAAGTGTGGCGCAGACGATTTTCTCGCCAAGCCGTTCGACGTAGCCGAGCTGCTGGCGCGGGCAGATGCCATCCTGCGCCGGTCCGTGAGGGTGCCGCGGGTGGAGCGGGACGACCAGCTCAAGGTCGGCGGACTGCTGCTGGACAAGCCGAACCAGGTCGTGGAGCTGAATGGACGCCTACGTGTTCAGTTGACGCCAACAGAGTTTCGACTACTGCTCCACCTGGCAAAGACGCCGGGCGAGGTTCGAACGCGCCGGGAGCTGGAGCAAGCGGTGGCCGGCGACCCGCACGGCGTCTCTGAAAGCGCCCTGAACACCTACATTTCGAACCTGCGCCAGAAATTGGAGTCGGACCCGGCGCGACCGCGCCTTATCCAGACGGTGCGGTCAAGAGGCTATCGACTGGCCGTCTGATCCCTCAGCCGGAGCAGATTCGCGCTTGGCCGGTCCCCCGTGCGCCTGGCATCGGCTGTGACTGTTCTGATTGGCCTGGAGGGGGCGCTTTCGAAGTGAGCCGCGAACAGCACGAGGGCCGATTGGCCGAGGAGTCGCCGCCGGAAGCCCACGTTCCTGAATCCGTGGTCGAGGAAGGCGACCTGACCGCCGAGCAGTTGTGAGAGCGGGTGCTCGCGGAGAAGACGCCGAGCAGACCGGGCCAGCAGCCCCTGGACGGGCGGCTCCGAGTCAGCCATTCGCGGAGGATGAAAGCTCCTCGGCCAGCGCGGCGATCACCCCGTCGAGGTCGCGGGAGATGTCGCGCGATTCCGGCGTCTCGCTCCCGATGGCGGTTGTGGCGACGAAGCCGTACATCTCAGCCACACCCCCAGCGGTGCGCTTTCGGCGGCATGCTCGGGAGTGATCGCTCCAGGAAATGGAGGACTCCTGGTAGGGCGCGTTGCTGCTCCGCGTGGAGCGCGCGCTCGAGACCCATTGCCCGGGCCGCGACCAGCAGCTCCACGCCGAGTGCCTGAAGGCCCTTGGTCATGGCGCCGTAGCACATCTTCAGGCCGGACGCCTGGCCGATCTCCCGCCCGAGCAGCTCGACGTTCAGGCCGTAGTCGCGCAGCTCCGCCAGCTCTGCCGCCGCGGGACCGGAGAGGAAGACGCGGTTGCCCGGCTGGCGGGGCGGCGGGCCGATGATGCCGCCGTCGGCGAAGCGGGCGCCAGCCGCGGCAACGATCTCGCCGATACGGCGAGCCGTGCGTGGGGCGATGGCGTTGCAGTCGGCGTAGACGAGGTCCGCGCCAACCGCGCGAACGGCGTCCGCCACCTGCTCGGCCACGCGGACCGCCTCGGACGGCACGAGAATGCTGAGCGCGGCGTCGGCCGCTTCGACGAGGGCTTCGAGGCTTCCCACATCCTCGATGCCCGCCTGCGCAGCGAGGGCGCGGGTGCGCTGCCCGCGGCCTTCGAGGCTGGCGACGACCCGGAGACCGTTTCTCACCAGGACGTCGCCAATCGAGTGGCCCATGTCGCCCGGGCTCAGGATCGCCACGGTCCGAAGATGCATGCCGGCCTCCTTGGGTGGACGCCCCCGGCCGTCCATGAGGATCTTCCGCCTGCTCATGTGCGAAGGTCAAGCGGTCGGGGCGCGGCTCGTCGGCGTGAGGAGTCCGCGGGGGAGCCGTATGCTGCTCACCGACGTCGCTGCGCCCTCGTCGGGTCCGGCGCGAGCCGGTTCCGATCGCGGGAAACGGTTGGACCACCAGACTGCGAGCTTGCCGCCTACAGCCAGCGGAGCCGGCCGGCCGATCGCGCGGGCGGCGGACATCCGAGGTGACCATCACGAGCTCGCGCCCGTGCGGCAGGTGGCTGGTCCTCTGGAACATTTCGACCAGGCGGTGGGCTCACGACCGTCCGACTCCTGGCGCAGTGTGGCCAGGAGTCGGAGAGGAACGGGCGATACACCAGACTGGGCATCCGGACCGCCATCGCCCGGTAGGACGCGGGCACGCTGGCAGTGCCCGTCCCACCCTGACAACGCTACTCAGGCGGTGCTGGGATCGCGAGGCCGGCTCAGTTGTTCCGAAATGGGAGCGGAGAACGGGCTATCACCGCGGGATCGGCTTGAGGTCCGTGAGGAACTCCGGGTACTTCTTTCTGACCGTGTCGCTCAGCGAGACATCAATCGCCTGGTTGAACGGGATGGCGGCCCTGGTCTTCTTCTGATCGACGAGCACCTTGTTGTCAGTGTTCCAGGACTCCTCGACCAGCTTGGAGAGGCGCGGGTCAAACGGAATGTGGCTGGTCGCCTTGATGGCAACCTGGGCATCCAGGCCGGAGAGCCAGCGCGGGACGACCTCGTCCACGACGCTCGGTTGGGTCCGGGTGATAAAGCTCGCCTCAACGAGCCCGCCGGCGACGTTCTCGCTGGCGGCCTGGTTTGCGTTCAGCCAGTCCTCTTTGGCGAGCAGGACAAGACGCTGGGCCACCATGCCGCCGCCCCGCTTGACGAGCGTCGCTTCGGGATGCTTCTCCAGGAGCTGCTCGCCGTAAGACTCGGTGGTGCAGACGGCGTCCAGACCACCCTCGAAGCTGGAGGGTCCGCGGGCCTCAGTGGCGCGGGGTCAGCGGGAGTACTATGGGGCCGCGGAGACCCGGCGTTGATTGTCCCCTTTCAAGCCGAGGAAGTATGAAGGGGAAAGGAGGCCGCCGCGCACGTAGCGAA
>JADZDV010000031.1 GCA_020850915.1 Chloroflexota bacterium
CCTGGTGGCCAGTCGGATCGGCTGGGATGGGAACTGATGGACGCCTGCGCTCAGGTCGAGGAGCGTGAGACGCCCCCGGTCGGGATCGCGCTGAGTTGTCCTCGCGGACCATTCTTCCTCCGGTCACCAGAGAGCGCCGAGCGGCTCGATCGCGTCGTTGGCGTGTGGGCGGAGGCGACAGCGGCGGTCGCCCGACTGAGCGCGCCGACCGTGGCGGCCGTGCTGGGTGACGCCGTCGGGCCAGCCTGGGAGCTGGCGCTGGCGTGCGACCTGCGGGTTGTCGCGGCGGACGCTCGGGTTGGCAGCCCGGAAGTCCGCTGGGGGCGAATGCCTGGCTCAGGCGGGACTCAGCGCCTCGTCCGAGCCGTCGGACAGGCCGCGGCTCTCCGCCTGCTCCTCCTTGGCGAGGTGCTGACAGGCACGGAGGCGTATGAGCTCGGCCTGGTCCACCGTCTCGCGCAGCACGCCGAATTTGACAACACGTTCGAGATGCTGCTTGACGAGTCGCGGGCTGGCGCGCCGATCGCTCTGGCGTACGCTAGAGAGGCGGCGCTCGGCGCGGCAGACCTCAGCCTCGCAGCCGGCCTGCGCCTGGAGGCCGACCTGGCTGCGCTCCTTCAGACGACCGTCGATCGTCAGGAAGGGATTGCTTCGTTCCTCGAGCGGCGGTCTGCCGCATTCGAGGGTCGCTGATGGGGCGTGTTCCGAGTTGTCTCTCAGACCAGACCGGTCCCGCCTTCCAACCCGCGCCGGAAGGCTGAATGAGCTTCGGAACGCTGCTGTTCGACGTGCGGGACGGCGTGGCGCGAGTCGGACTGAATCGCCCGCGGGCTCTGAACGCCTTCAACATTCAGATGCGCGACGAGCTGTTCGAGGTGCTGTCCGCGGTTCGAGACGATCCGGACGTGCGCGTGCTGGCGCTCTACGGGGAGGGGACAGCGTTCTGCGCCGGCGCGGATCTGACCGAGTTTGGGACCGCGCCGTCGCCCACGGCGGCTCGGCGCATCCGCTTTGCGCGTGACGTCTGGGCGTTGCTGGCGGATCTGGAGGTTCCCGCCATCGCGGCGCTCCACGGCTACACCCTTGGCTCGGGGTTCGAGCTGGCGCTCCTGTGCGACCTGCGTCTGGCAGCCCGGGGGACGGTCTTCGGCCTGCCGGAGGTGCGGCTCGGAATGATCCCGGCGGCCGGCGGGACCCAGAGCCTGCCTCGCGTCTGCGGCATCAGCCGGGCGCTCGATCTTCTGCTCACCGGACGGCGCTTCGACGCGGACGAGGCGGAGCGGCTGGGCATCGTCGGTCGGGTGGTCCCACCGGAGCACCTGCGGGACGAGACGGCGGCGCTGGCTCGACAGCTCGCCTCGCAGGATGCCGCGGCCCTGCGCGCGATCAAGCGCGCCGTTCGCGAAGGGGCCGACCTTCCGCTGGCGCAAGGGCTTCGCCTCGAAGCCGTCCTGGCGGCGCGCCTCCGGGCCGGTGTGTCCCGCGAACCGTGAATGTTCTGACCGGCGCGTCACTCGTCGACGGTCCGGCGGATCGGAGATGACTGCTCACGCCAGCCTCATGGTCGTGAACGCGCGAATTGTCGAGGCCGACGATCCGCGCGCGGACGCGGTCGCCGTCGCGGACGGTAGGATCCAGCGGATTGGCCCGGCCGCCGGGCTGCGCTCGCTGGTCAGCAACCGAACGGAGCTGGTGGACGCTCAGCAGGCGCTCGTCGTGCCCGGCTTCCACGACGCTCACTGCCATCTGCTGAGCTACGCGCGATCGCTCTCGAGCCTGGATTGCCGCGGCGCGCGCAGCATCCCGGAGCTGCGGGGGGCCATCGCGGCTCGTCTGAAAGCCGCCGCGCCCGGCGCATGGCTGCGCGCCTTCGGCTACGACGAGGCGAGGCTGGTGGAGCGGCGCCACCCGGATCGGTACGACCTCGACGCCGCGGCGCCCGACCGGCCCGTCCGCCTGCAACACCGAAGCGTTCACCTCGACATCTTCAACACGCCAGGTCTGCGCGCCGTTGGCCTGCTGGATGCGCGTGAGCCGGGGGTCGAGCGCGACTCCAGCACGGGTGAGCCAACCGGGCGGGTCTATCACTGGCAGCGACTGGGCCGGCGGCTCGAACCGACGGACGAGAACGCCATCGCGGCGGACACGCGGCGAGCGACGGAGCGGCTGCTCTCCTGGGGCGTGACCAGCGTGCAGGATGCCAGCGCCACGAACGGTCCGGCGGAGTGGCGGCTCATGAACCGCCTGGCGGCAAGCGGCGACCTTGGCGTGCGACTGTTTCTCATGCCAGGAGTGGACGCCCTGGAGTCGCTCCGCGAGATGCTCCCCGAACAGCGACTGGTCAGGAGAGGACCGATCAAGATCATGAACGACGAGGCTGCCTCTGATCCGGAGACGGTCCGCGCGCACGTGCGGGTCTCGCGCGCGGCGGCTCAGGCGGTGGCGCTGCATACGGCGACCGAGGCGGAGCTGGTCCTCGCGCTGGACGCGTTACAGCACGCGCCTCGAAATGCCAGCGGGATGGTCGATCGCCTGGAGCACGCCGCGGTTGTGCCGGACAGCCTGCTGGAGGAGGTCCAGGCGAGCGGCGCGGCGGTGGTCGGGCATCCCACCTGGGTGCACGAGCGTGGCGACGTCTATCGCGGACTCTTTCCGTCAGAGCAGCACGGCTGGCTGCACCGTGCCGCGTCGTTCGTCCGCGCCGGTATCCCGTACGCGATCGGCTCGGATGCTCCCCTGGCAGAGCCCTGCCCCGTGCTCTCGCTGTACGCGGCGACGCAGCGCAAGACAGGAGACGGAGGCGTGCTGAGCTCCGCGGAGCGGCTCGACACGCGGGAGGCGCTCGCCGCGTTGACCGCCACGCCGGCGCGCCTGCTGGGGCGTTCCGGTACCCTGGGAGCGGTCCGCGTCGGGATGCTGGCCGACCTCGTCCTCCTCGAGCAGGATCGGCTCAGGCCGGATTCGGCCGCGGCCGCGCACGAGCCAGTCGCGATGACGATCCTGAACGGAGAGATCGCCTGGAGCAGATGACGTGACCGTCGTAGACGCCCACGTTCACACATTTCCTGACGCTGAGACGGGGCTGGTCTGGCAGCGACGACTCGGGGTGCCCGAGCCGCGGCGAACGGGCGCGGTGGCCGAGCTACGCGGAATCATGGACCAGAACGGCATCAATCACGCCGTCATGCTGCTGTATCCGCGCTCGCTGGAGCGGTACGGCGAGCTGCTCCAGGGGGCTGGAGTCGGAGCGGACCGCGAGGCGATCCGACAGACCATCCGCGACGAGATCGACGGGCTGAATCGATGGGGCTGCTCGGTGGCGGCCGAGGACGAGCGCTTTCTGCCGTTCGTCGGGGTGAACCCGTGCTTTCAGACGGAGCGTGAGTATCTGGCCGAGCTTGACACGCTCGTGGAGCAGGGCGCCCGCGGGGTGAAGCTCATCCCGCCCTCGATGCAGATGTACGCCAGCGACCGGCGTCTGTTCCCGCTGTACCAGCGGTGCTGGGAGCTGAAGCTGCCGATCCTGTCGCAGTCGGGCGTTGGCGGCGGCCCGCCGCCAGCGCCGGGGGCCGATCACTACGGTCGACCGCGCTACTGGGCGGAGGTGTTGGAGATCTTCCCGGGGCTGCGGGTCGTTCTGGCCCACATGGCGCTCGGCTACGAAGATGACCTGGTCAGTCTGATGGCGCGCTTTCCCAGCGTGGTCACGGACACCTCGCTCCGGTTCAGCGGACTCGGCAAGCCCGGCCGCTCCTCGGCCGAGCAGGTCGTCGATCTGATCCGCCTGGTGGGCGTCGAACGGGTTCTGCTCGGCAGCAACTACCCCGCGACCAATCCCGCTGTTTACGCGGAGATCCTGCGCCAGCTTCCGTTGAGCGCGAGCGAGTGGGAGAGCATCGCCAGCGGCAATTTCGAGCGGCTGATGGCGCGAGATGGCTGAATCCGGCACTTCCACACCCGCGGAGGGCCCTCTGGCGGGGATCCGCGTGTTCGACTGGACCATCTACGCCCTGGGCCCGTTCGCGGGGGTGCTGCTGGGCGCGCTGGGCGCTGAGGTCATCAAGATCGAGGCGCCGTCCGGCGATCCCCAGGCGCTGGAGCGCGGCAAGCAGCACGGCCTGGGGCAGATGTACATGAACCTGAACCTCAACAAGCGCTCGGTAACGCTCGATCTCTCGAAGGCCGAGGGTCGAGCGAAGGCGCTGGAGCTGGCGTCCCGCTGCGACGTGTTCCTGAACAACATGCGCCCGGGCACGCCGGATCGACTGGGCCTTGGCTACGAGACGCTGCGGGGTGTCAACCGGGGGATCGTCTACGCAGTGGCTACGGCCTGGGGGCGCAGCGGCCCGATGGCAGGCGTTGGCGGCGTGGACGTGCTGGCGCAGGCGTTCGCCGGCTGGGCCAGCATCACCGGCGCGCCCGGCGGCCGGCCGGAGATCGGGCGCCACCTCGGGTACCTCGACCTGGCCGGAAGCTGCTACGTCGTGGCAGCGATTCTCCAGGCGCTCATCGTCCGCGCGCGGACCGGTCGCGGGCAGCGGATCGACGTCAGCCTGCTTGGGAGCGCCCTCGCCATGCAGGCGACTCGGCTGGCAGAGTTCTTCGCCACGGGCCAGGTCCCCCCGCGGGCCGGCAGCGCCTCGACAGCCGTCGCCCCAGACCAGGCGCTCCACTGTCAGGACCAGCGCTACCTCGCGGTCAGCGTGCTCACCGAGACCCAGTGGCAGGGCCTGCTGGCGGCGCTCGGCCAGCCAGCCGAGCTGCTCGATGCCGCTTTCAGGACCAATGCCGGGCGAGTCGCGCGGCGAGATGAGCTAGCTGGTCGCCTGGCAGCCCTGTTTGCCAAGCGACCAAGCGCGTGGTGGCAGATGCAGCTCGCCCGCCACGCCGTGCCGCACAGTCGCTTCTGGGATTTTGAGGTTATTCGTCACCATCCTCAGGTGCTCGAGAATGGCTTTCTGGCCGAGGTCGAAACGGCGCGCTGGGGGCGGCTCTTCGCGGGCGCGCCACCGTGGCAGTTCGAATCGACGCCGGCCGCGCTGCGGAGCAACCCCGAGCCCGGCGGCGATACCGCCGAGGTGCTCGGTCAGCTCGAACGGGGGGAGCTGCGCCTGTCTACAATCGAGACGCCGTGGCCGTTGGCCGCGTTCAGGAAGGCGCGCGACTCTGCGATCGACGTGGACCCGGCCCGTTCGCTGGTTGGCCTGCGCGTGCTCGATCTGACCCAGGGCATCGCCGGGCCGTACGCCGGTCGTCTGCTGGCCGAGAACGGCGCCGACGTCCTGAAACTGGAGCCGGCAGCAGGGGACGCCCTCCGGCGGCTCGGACCGCCGCGGCCCGATGGATCCAGCCCGCTCTTTGAGACCATCAATCACGGCAAACGCATTCGCCGCGCGGCGACGGAGCTGACCCAGGCGACCGACGAGGCGCGGCGAGTGGCGCGCGAGGTGGACGTCGTGCTGGTGGACTGCCCGGGACCAGACGGCGAGGCGCCCTGGGTCGAGCGCGCGTGGCTGGCGTCAGTGAACTCGCGAGCGATCTACAGTGCCGTCAGCCCGCTCGGGGCTCGCGGACCGCTGGCCACCACGCCAGCCTCTGAGCTGGTTGTCCAGGCTATGAGCGACGTCTGGGGAGGACTCGGGGAGATCGGCCAGCCGCCGGTGCGCCTGGGAGCGGACATGGTCTCCCTGGCCGCGGGCCTGGTGACCTACCAGGGCGTACTCGCGGCCCTCTTCTGGCGCATGCGGAGCGATCAGGGTCAGCGGGTGGATACGAGCTTGCTGGGAACGTCGTTCTGCCTGAAGAGCTACCACTGGGGCGCTCTCAGCGAGCCAGATAGCTGGGAGGGGATCGTCCATCACGGCTGGACCAATCCGCCGAACCATGGCTACCGCACGGTCGACGGGGCGGTGTACTTCGTGTTCTATCGCGGCACGGAGGACGAGTTCTATCAGCTTCTGATGGAGCTGGGAATGGGGGACGACGTCCTGAGCGACCCGCGTTTTGCCGAAGGGCCCTGGGCGGTCGCGGGTGTTGGTCGATACGCGGCCGAGCTTCGACCGGTCTGGGAGGCGGCTCTATCGAAGCTGACGACGGCGCAGGCGCTGGGAATTCTCCGCCGCCACCGAGTGGACGCCGTGCCGATCAACGATTACGTGGCGCTGGTGGACCATCCGCAGGTCGCCGCGCTCGGCTCGATAGGACGGCTCGTGGCCCCTGGTGGTCCGCTGCGATATGTGCGCACGCCGGTGGATGTGGGCTGGTAGACCTGTCAAGCATGGCAGAGCTGCCGCGATGTCATGGACCCGCGATGCGACGGGCTGTTATGGGAGCGCAGCAGGCATCGCCTCTCCCGGCGACGGCCCGAGCGGCTGATCTGTTGCGGCTCGGACCTTATCGTACTAGGATCTCCGCAATCGCGGAGGCAACGATGGGATCTCCTGCACGGAGTGACGATAGGCTCGACCTGGCAGGCCTGGGAGAGCGGATCCGGCTACGACGCTTGCAGCGCCGGTTGTCGCTGGACGAGCTGGCGCTGCGCTCGGGTGTCAGTCGCAGCATGATCTCCAGCGTCGAGCGGGGCAAGAAGGTGCCGACGGTGGTGGTGCTGAGTCGGATCGCAACCGCGCTCGACGCGAGCATTGCTCGGCTCCTGGGGGAGGAGCGATCGGCTCGAGTCGTGCTCCTGCGGAGGGAGCAACAGGACGTCGTGCGAGACGAGTCCGGTCTGGAGCGGCGGGTGCTCTCGCCGGTGCTGCCGAGCGTCGAGTTCGTGCTGGTGCGCGGCCTGATCCCCCCGGGTGTGACGGCGGGTCTTTTCCGCCCACACGCGCCGGGGACGCGAGAGTATCTAGCCGTCGAATCGGGCGAGCTGCGCGTGACGATCGACAGCGAAGAGCACCGTCTGATGGCGGGCGACAGCCTCTACTTCGCCGGCGACTGCTTCCATGGAGTCGCCAATGAGCGAGACCGGCCGTGCGTCTACTATGTTGCGAGCGACATCAACGCGGGGGCCGATCTGCCCGGGCGCGGGTAAGCGGGGCGCTGAAGACTGGGAGGGAGTGCCATGGCGCGTCTGCCGTACCTGAATGATGACGAGCTGAACGATCGACAGCGGCTCGTGTTTGACGGCTGCGTGGAGCTGCTGGGACGTGTGCCGAATTCGATGCGTCTGTACGCCCGCACCCCGAAGGTGGCAGGCTGGTTCGTGCCGTTCCTCGCCAGCCTCCAGCGCGAGGGCGCGGGTGGCCTGCTGGACGGGCGCACGAAGGAGCTGGCGATCTTGAAGACCTCGTTGACGAACTCCTGCCGCTACTGAACGACGCATAACACGTCGCTCGGGATAGCGACAGGGCTGAGCCAGGAGCAGATCGACGCCGCGGCCGGGGACTATGCGTCGTCCGACGTACTGTCCGACCGTGACAAGGCTGTCTGTCGCTGGGCCGAGGCGGTCACAACGTATGAAGCGCCGGAGGACGACGAGGCGTTCGAGCAGCTCAAGCAGTTCTTCACGGACGACGAGATCGTGGAGCTGACCTGGGTCTCGGCGCTGTTCAACATGGTCAACCGCGTGCACGACTCGCTTCGGCTGGATGTCGAAGAACAGAGCGAGGTCAACAAGATCCGCCGCTCGGCTGTCCTGACCGAGGAGGCGATCCTGAAGTACGGACGCCGCCTGGTAGAGCAGGCAGGCGCCGATCTCGAGGCGAGGCGAGGGGAGTAGCGGTGGTATTCAAGAGCGGCACGGTAGCCGGATGACGAGGAGTGACCGTGGCAAGACTTCCGTATGTCCCGGATGACGTTGACGACGAGCTTACGCGACTGTACTTCGGCGGCTGTCGACAGCTCCTGGGGCGAATTCCCAACTCCGCCCGAGTGCGGGCCCACGTACCCCGCATCGCGGCCTGGTACGTCCCGTTCCTGGTGAGCCTCCAGCGCGAGGGCATTGGCGTTCTGGACAGCCGCACCAAGGAGCTGGCGATCCTGAAGGTCTCACTGACTAACGCGTGCGGCTATTGAACGACCCACAACACGTCGCTTGGTCAGGCGGCAGGCATTACTGACGAGCAGATCGGGGCGCTGGAGGGGGACTACGAAAACTCGCCAGCTTTCACCGAGCGGGACCGGGCGGTCATCCACTGGGCAGAGGCGATGACGCTGAACACGGCGCGGGATGACGACGAGGGCTTTGAGCGCCTGAAGGCGTTCTTCGACGACGCGGAGATCATGGAGCTGACCTGGGTGATTGGCCTGTTCAATATGAACAACCGGGTCCAGGACGCGATGAAACTCGAGATCGAAGAGCGCCACGAAGTCGACAAGATCAGGCGCTCCCGGCTGGTCACCGAAGAGATGATCGTCGAGTACGCCCGTGAACTCGTGGCGACCTATGACCGGCGGAAGGCACAGAAAGCCTGCAACAGTCCCACTTCATGACGGAGGTGAGATGACGCTCTCCGAGCTACAGCGGCAGATCGAGGCGGAGCGCTTCGAAAAGTGGAAGAAGAACATCGAAGGCACGCACGCGGGCGGCCATTTCCTGCCGAACGACCGGCTCTACTGGTCACCGCTGACCAGGCCGCTCTCGCAGGCCACTGTGGCGCTGGTGACGAGCATCGGCGTGCACCTGAAGACGCAGCAGCCGTTCGACATCCTCGATCCGCACGGCGACCCCACAATCCGCGACATTCCTGGCGACGTTGATACCAGGGACCTGATGGCGACGCACGGTCACGTGGATACCGGTCCAGCCAACACCGACCCGAACGTCGCCCTGCCGATCGACCGGCTGCGCGAGCTGGTCGCGGCGGGCCGGGTCGGAGCGGCGGCGCGGCGTCACTATGGTCTGATGGGTTTCTGCCCAGCGATCGAGCGGATGCGAGATGAGGTTGGGCCGGAGATCGCGCGACGGATGCACGAGGACGGAGTGGACGCCGCTATCCTGACCGCGGGTTGACCGATGTGCCATCAGTCCGTTGGACTGGTCCAGGGACAGATCGAGAAGTCCGGTATCCCCACCATCTCGACGACGGTCCGGACCGAGGTGACGCGGTACTCGCTCGTGCCGCGAGCGGTCTACGTGCGCTTCCCGATCGGGAACCCGATCGGAGAGGCCGGCAAGCCGGAGCAGCAGCAGAAGATCCTCGTGGCGATTCTGGATGCCTTCGAGTCGATCGATGAGCCGGGAACGATCGTCGAGCTGCCGTTCCGCTGGAGACGGATGTGAGCGAAGGTAGCACGGGAGCGGGATTGCCGGGCTACCGCATCACGACGGATAGCCTGGCCGAGATCCAGGGCCGGTACGACCAGCTCGTGGACGCCGTCGAACGGTATCACCGTCGGATCGCGGCCGAGCTGGCGAGAGCTGAGGCAAGTCCAGGGATCCCGGAGCACTATCCGTCCCGTCTGGCGATGCACGTGGCCTCGAGCAAGGAGCTGTTGGACGTGCTGGAGACGGCGGCGCACGATGCGCTGGTGCGCGCCTCGGATCGGACCATCCTGATCAAGGTTGCGGCCGAGGGTACGTTTGTCTGAGAGGAACGGCTCCCAGGAGGGGTGAGGCAGATATGGACGACAGGGTCGTGGCGCGGGCTCGGCAGGCGGATGACGTCCTGACTTCGCTCGGCCAGTATGTCGAGGGGCTGTCGCCTGACGAGTGGCAGGGGCCAAGCGACTGCGCGGGCTGGAGCGTGGCGAACGTTCTGGCTCACCTGGTGCTGGTGACAGACCTGCTGGGCACGGCGATGGAGCGCGGTCTGGCCGGGGAGGGGGGACCACGACCTGAGATTGTCGCCGACGTGGCAGGCTGGCGGCAGCGCCGCGCACAGGAGGTTCAGCGGCTCAGCAGGCTGCCGCGCTCCGAGCTGCTGAGCGATCTGCGCAGGGGCCTGGGGCGCATGAACCGAGCGCAGGCGCGGGTGGCCGAGGCTGGAGAAGGCGGCAGCGGCTGGCATCCTTCCGCGGGGAGGCAGCCGCTGCCGTGGTTCGCTGGCCAGTGGCTGTACGAGGTAGCGCTTCACG
>JADZDV010000032.1 GCA_020850915.1 Chloroflexota bacterium
AGCGCGTTCGTCATTGGCGCGGGGAGCGTCACCTCGCTCGCGGAGGGGCTGCTGTACGCACTGGCGTTCGGACTCGGGTTCGGCTGGCCGCTGGTGGCACTGCCGGTCCTGGCAGTCCCGCTCCAGCACCACCTGACGGGCTGGCTGACCGCCCACTACAGCCTGCTCGCCCGTGGTGCCGGGCTGGTCTTGGTGGGCATCGGGCTGTTCGGGATCTGGGCCGAGGTGCTACCAGCGCTGTAGCTACGAGCCAGGAGAGACCAGAGAGGATGCGCCCGCGGATCCCGGTGAACGTCCCCTGTTCATGCACGAGACCGAGCCCGCGGAAGTCAGGACGCCAGCCTGCCCACCCCCTCGCCACGCCCCAAGAGAGCTCCGCCTGCGAGCCCAGACGGGAGCGGGGCAGCCGCTCAGCGATCCGGAGCTCGGGCGGTCCACGAGATGGCCGAGCTGTTGCAGTTGGGCCGATCTGGGAAGCGGAAGACGACGGTACCACGCGCCTGACCACTGGTGAACGTGCCACGCGCCTCCATCTCGGTCTGGAGCGAGGTGAAGCTGCTGTCCAGCAAGGTGAACTGCCCACGCTGGAGCAACGTGAAGGTCCGGTCGTCGTCCTCGATCGTGCTGCCCGCCCGGAGTGAAGCTCCACTCACGAAGAAGCAGCTCGTGTAGGCGATCGTGGGTGCCTCCACGCCCATCTCGACGGCGTCCAGCCCAAACAGGAGACTGGTGACCCTGCCGCCATCTGGGTCAACCGTCAGCTTCACCTGGGAGCCGGTGGAGGTTGTCCCGGTGTACGTGGCGCCGGGCACGGGAGCTCGGAAGGCGGCGAAACGCTCGCGGGCCTCGCCACGCAGCTTCCCGTTCGCGTGCTGGCGCAGGAAACGCACGTATGCGCCAGGCGTGTTCGCCACGACGGCCTCCTGCCAATGGACCTTCTCGATGCCGTCGCGGGCATCAGCGAGGTGCTTGCCACCCGGCTGCTCGCGGATATACGTCTCGAAGGCCGCGATGGTGCCGTCACCGGCCGCTGCCTGCCACCGTAGCTCGTCAATCGCTGACTCCGCTTCGCTCAGGAACTTTCCTGACGGCTGCAACTGCCTGTACTCCTGGTACGCCTCGACGTTACCAGCGGCCTTCGCAGCCTCCCACTGCAGCCGGTCGATCTCAGCACGCGCCTGGCTCACGTAGGTGCCACCAGGGTGCTCGGCGAGGTACTGGCCAAACGACGCCACGCTGCCGGCTTCGCGAGCCGCGGCCCAGCGCAGGTCATCAATGCGAGTCGTCGCCTCGCGGGTGTGCTGGCCCGATGGCTGGTCACGTAGGTACGTCTGGAAGTGCGAGACGGTGTTCCCCGCCAGCGCAGTGCCCCAGTGAAGCTCGTCGATGCCGGTGACGGCGTCCGCTCGGTAGCGGCCGGCGGGGTACAGCTCAAGGTAGCGCGCGAACGCTACGAGCGTGCCCGCGGCGCTGACGTCCTTCCAGTGGAGATCCTCGATCCGAAGACGGGCCTCACTGACGTAGCGGCCGTCCGGCTGCTCGCCTACATACTGCTCGAGTGAGACGATCGTGTTCGCAGCGGCCGCGGCCTGCCAGCGTAGCTCGTCAATCGCCGTGCGGGCCTCCGCTGCGAATGCGCCGCTCGGATGCGTCTGCACGTAGGCCTGCATCATCGGGAGCGTGTTGGCGGCGCTCGCCCGCTGCCAGTCACGTTCGTCCCAGCGCGCCTGAGCAGCGGCAGCGTGGCGACTGTTTGGCCAAGTCTGTCGGTAGGAATCATACGACTCACTGGTGTCAGCGTACGTTGCCGCCAACCAGGCCGCCTCGGCCCAGACTGGCGGCAGGCACAGGATACCGATGACGACGAGCACCGTCAGGACGAGAAGCCGCCGTTTCGTCACTCGTACTACTCCAGCGCATGCTGAGAAACGGCCCACGGCTCGGGCCCAGAACCAGTCTATTCTGAGAGAGTGCCTGCCCAAGGGTACACCGGATGCCCGGCAAGACGAGGCGGCTCACTGCCCGCCGGAGCGAGCCACCCTCAATCCTCCGGTTCGGTGCCGGAGCGCCTCGGATAGGGTAGGGAGAAGCCCACCGAGCAACAGCAGCGGGAGCTCCGGAGCACCAACCAGGGCGGGCAGGACGAGTACCACACCCAGGGCTCGGTGCGGGAGTGGCGCGACGGCCCCTTCCCGAACACCCTCCTGGTGACCATCGACACGAAGGCGGATAGGTCGCAACCGGTAGACGTGCTGGTGTTCTGCCCAGGCGGCCAGTGCCCGGCCATCCAGCAGGGCTGGAGCCTGGTAGCGGACGGCCTCCGGCACGACCAGAAGGACGGCGACAACTGGTCCTGGGCCACGGACAGCCTCTGGATCGGACCGCCGAAGCCGTAGGGGCTGCCCGAACAACCACGGCGGGGCTCGCCCACGACTCCGTATCATCCCCATTAGCGACCATCGGAGACCGTCCAGACTCGCGCGTGTGCCCTGTGGCACGTCCAGGAGCGCGCGGCTTGGGGATGGGGACCGCGGTTGCACGCGGCGGATCCTCCGAGGGGATGACAGCTTAT
>JADZDV010000033.1 GCA_020850915.1 Chloroflexota bacterium
ACACCTTCACCCTGCGCGACGGCCTCAAGTGGAGCGACGGCCAGCCGCTCACCTCCGCCGATTACAAGTGGACCTTTGACCAGGGCGTCAAGCCGGAGAACAAGTACCCGTACATTTCGAACCTCGAGCTGATCGATACCTACGAGGCGCCCAATCCTCGGACCGTCGTGGTGAAGATGAAGGAGGCGGTGGTCGTCGGTTTCGAAGCTGCCGAGGCCGTGACGCCGCTTCCGAAGCACGTCTGGGAGAAGTACGACTGGTCCGACCCGAGCAAGAACCCGGAGATCATGAAGCCGACAGTCTTCTCCGGTCCCTTCAAGCTGCGAGAGTGGCAGCGCGACGACCACGCCGTCTTCGAGGCGAACCCCTCCTACTGGGAAGGCCGACCGCTCCTCGACACGTACACCATCCGTATCGTGCCCAGCCCCGAGATCGCTTACCAGATGTTGAAGACCGGCGAAGTGGACCAGGGCGTCGTCACTCCGGACAACTACAACGAGGCGAAGAACCTCCCCAACGTCAAGATGTATGAGTGGTGGCCCGCGGCGGCCACCTGGCGCTATCTCGGCTTCAATCTCCGTCGCCCGCTCCTCCAGGACGTCCAGGTGCGACGGGCTATCTCCTATGCCGTCAATCGCAACGCCATCGCCTCGCAGATCCTGAACAACCTCGCTCAGCCGACCTACTCTGTCTTCCCACCCTCGAGCTGGGTCTACAACCCGAACGTCCCGAAGTACGAGTACGACCCCGCGAAGGCAAAGGAGCTGCTCGAAGCGGCCGGCATCAAGGCCGGCCCGAACGGACTGCGCCAGACGAAGGACGGCAAGCCGATCAAGCTCCGCATCCTCTTCGGGCCGCAGACCAGCAAGACCGCCTCGCAGACGGCCGTCGTCACCCAGCAGTGGCTCAAAGACGTCGGACTCGACGCCGAAGTCCAGGGCCTGGAGTGGGGCTCCTACCTCTCGTCGCTCCGGACCGAGCCGTTCGACTGGGACATCAACGTGGGCGCCTGGCAATCGACCATCGAGCCGCACTGGATGAACCAGATCTGGGGCGAGGAGTCCATCCCAGACCTCAACCACGTCGCTTATGTCAATAAGCAGGTCGAGCAACTGTTCGACCAGGGCTCGAAGGAGTTCGACTTCGACAAGCGCAAGCAGATCTACCAGCAGATCCAGCAGATCATCTCCGAAGACGCGCCGTACGTCTTTCTGACCTATGACATGGGCTACTCGGCCATCAACAGCCGCATTGCCGGCATCGTCCCCACCAAGCTGGGGATCGGCTACAACCTGGACAAGTGGTACGTGAAGTAAGACGCCCGTGGCTCATTATCTCGTCCGCCGATCGATCCAGTCGCTCTTCCTGCTGCTGGGGATCTCGCTCCTGAGCTTCTTCATGATGCGGCTGGCTCCTGGTGGACCGACCCAGTTCTACGACGACCCACGGATCAGTCCCTCTTTCCGCGAGCAGCAGCGACGGGCCTTCGGCCTGGATGACCCGCTGCCGATCCAGTACGTCAAGTGGCTGTCGAACGTCGTCCGTCTGGACTTCGGCGCCTCGTTCGTCGACCGCCGTCCCGTCATGGACAAGATCGTCGAGCGCATTCCTGCCTCGTTCCAGCTCGCCCTGGCGGACTTCCTGGTCGGCCTGCTGGGCATCCCGCTCGGCGTCTACGCCGCCCTCCACCATCGCAAGCTACCCGATCAGGTGGTTCGCGTCTCAACGGTCGTGGGCAACGCCGTCCCGCACTGGTGGCTCGGCCTCATGCTGCTCATCCTCTCCGCCTCCACGGTGAAGCTGTTCCCCCTCGGCGGCATGTACACGCCCGGCAAGGAAGGCGATCTCCTGGACCAGCTGTGGCATCTCGCCCTGCCGGCCCTGGTGGGCGGCATGAGCGGCTGGATCGGCTACAGCCGCTTCGTGCGAGCCGAGATGCTCGACGTCCTCAATCAAGACTACATCCGGACCGCGGACGCCAAAGGCTTGCCTGCCCGGGCCGTCCTCTACGCGCACGCGCTGCGCAACGCCCTGACTCCGCTGGCGACGATGTTCGGCGGCATTCTCTCGCTCATTCTCGCTGGCAGCGTGCTGTTCGAGATCACCTTTTCCTGGCCGGGGCTCGGTCGCCTCTTCGTCGACGCGGCCTATCAGCGCGACTATCCGCTGATCATGGCCAGCGTCGTGCTCGGCTCCGTGCTCGTCATTGCCGGTAACCTGCTCTCAGACATCTGCTACTGCTGGGTCGATCCTCGGGTACGGTTCGAGTAGCGGTGCGGTGAACGCTCGCGTGCCCGGCGCCAGGCTCGAATCTCCCGAGCGCCCCGGCGCGGAGGTCCCTGCGCCAGTTCGGCGAAAGATCGAGGATCGCGGCTTCGTCGCGGCGACCTGGCTCCGTCTCCGCCAGGATCCTATCGCCATGGCCGCCCTGGTGGGGCTCGTCCTGATCGGCATCGTCTCCGCCGCCGCACCGGTCCTCAGCGGCCTCGTCCCCGCGCTCGACCCCGTCCGTCAGGATCTCTTCAATCGTTATGCGCCCCCAAACACCTCGCACTGGCTGGGGACTGACGATCTCGGACGAGACGCCTTCGCTCGACTCTTGAACGCCGGCCAGGTCTCGATCGGCATCGGTTTCTGCATCGCCGTCGTCACGATGCTGATCGGCATCCCGGTCGGTCTCGTCTCCGGCTTTTTCGGTGGGCGGGTGGACGACATCAGCAACGCGGTCATCCAGACCCTTCAGAACACGCCGACGTTGTTCCTGCTGATCCTCCTCTCGGTGACCCTTCGCCCACCACCGCTGCTCCTCGCGGTCATCATTGGACTGCTGGGCTGGACGGACACCGCGCGCCAGGTTCGCGGCCTGGCGCTGGCGATTCGCGAGCGCGAGTACGTCACGGCCGCCCGCGTCATGGGCGCGAGCAACATTCGCATCATGAGCCAGCACATTCTGCCCAACATTTTCTCGATCGTCACCGTGGTCGGCGGCTTCAGCATGGCCGGCGGCATCCTCGTCGAGTCGGGCCTCAGCTATCTCGGACTCGGCATCCAGCCCCCAACCCCGAGCTGGGGCAACATGCTGAACAACTCGCTCGACAACGTCACCCGAGCCCCCTGGCTGGTCGCCGGCCCCGGTGTCGCGATCTTCCTGACCACCCTCGGCATCTTCCTCCTGGCGGACGGTGTCCGCGACGCGATGGACCCTCGCGTCAAGTGATTGACCCAGCCCCTGCCCACGCGGACACGCTACGCCTCTTCGTCTCCATCGCCCTGCCAGACGCTTGGCGCGAGGCGCTCCGGCGGATCCAGACGCGCGAGCGCCATCTCGCGGGCATCGCGCTCCGTTGGGTCGATCCCGCCCTCTTTCACCTGACCATCGTCTTTCTCGGCTCCCAGACTCGCGCCTCGCTCCCTCAGATCGAAAGCGCCCTGCGCTCGGCAGCCGCCGTGGTCCCGCCGCTCCCAATCCGACTGGGCGCGCTGGGCTCCTTCGGACCACTGCGAGCTCCGCGCGTCATCTGGTGCGCCGTCGAGGCGCCGCCCGGCCGCCTGGACGCGCTCCGACACGAGATCGACGCCCGCCTGGATCGCATCCCGATCTCTTTCGACACCAAACCGCTCGTTCCGCACATCACCCTGGCCCGTTCGCGGCCCGGCGTCGCCTTCCCGCCACCACCACTCGCGCCCCCTCCGCCGCCCCTCGCGGACCGCGTTGACGCCATCGTGCTGATGGAGAGCCGTCTCTTGCCGAAAGGCCCCTCCTACACCGCGCTCCGTTCCTTCCCGCTCGGCGCCGCCTGAATCGCGGCACCCGACGGCACCTCGCCAACTCACCGAGGTTACCCACGCTGCTGGCAGCCATCACCGGCTGCACCCCGAAGCCCTCCCGGCTCGCCGGTCCACGCCGGCCCTGGCCCCCCTGGCAGCTCAGCGGCGGGGCGCCGCGGATGGCCAGCACGCCGGTCGCTCTCAAGGCCAACACTGACTGGCAGCCAACGCCTGGCAGCGAATTGCGCCGGTACGCGCCGACCTTGCCAGTCCTGGCGAGGAGCCGGATGGCCCAGGTCTCGCTGGCGCGAGCCGGCTCCGGGGACCGCTGGGTCGAGCGCGACTGCGCGAAGACAGGGTGGTCCCCTAGAATGGACAGGGCAATGTGCTGAAGCGTCAGATCACTCGCCTTTCTCGCAACGGGCCTCTGAACCAGTGCCACCTCGGGAGCCGCATGGTTGTGCAATCGGCATCCGCGTGTTTGACCGCGGCTTTGGTTTAGACTCCACGCGTCGGCGCCCAGGGGCCCGCGGCGCCACGTTCACGAAAGGGAGTGCGATGTCCGAGTCCAAGTCCTCGCTCGATCGGTTCCGAGAAAAGTACGGTGCCGAGGCGGTGAACGCGGTCGTGCGCTACCGTCCGCGCGACGCCGAGGAGTTCATCGGCTGGCGCGACCGCCTGGATCCTCAGTACACCAGGCTCTGGCTCGACTACAGCTACGGCGGCCTCTTCATCCGCGGTATCGTCGACGACCGGACCCGTCTGCTGGTCGCCATCGGTCAGCTCGTCGTCCTCGACGAGATGGCTGAGCTCGAGGAGTACCTCCGCACGGCCCTGGACCTGGGAGTTCCCCCGCGCGAGATCCTGGAGGTCGTCCTTCAAGCGACGGTCTATTCCGGCTATCTGAAGGTGACACGCGCGGCGCGGATCTTTGAGCGGGTGATGAACGAGCTGGGTCGGATGGGCGAGATTGCCAGTACTCAGCTTCCGTTTGAAGGCAGCGATCCAGACGCCACCCTCGAAGACGAGCGACCAGAGTGGGGCATCCCACCGTCGCACCTCTCGCGGCGCGAAGCGCTGCTCGCGAAGTACGGCTGGCGGGGCATCAGCGCCGGACTCCGCCTCCAGCCGTCCCACCACGGCAAGCGCGTCGAGCAGCTCGACCGCTACGACCCCCACTACCTGAAGCTGTGGGAGGACTTCATCTACGCCGGCATGTATCGCCGCCGCGTTCTGGACGATAAGACCCGCGTCCTGGCAATGATCGGTGAGTGCGTCGCCGTGGACGAGCAGATTCAGACAGAGAACCACATCCGCGGTGCCCTCGGCCTGGGTGCCGCGCCGCGGGAGATCCTCGAGCTCCTCCTCCACTCCACCGTCTACGTTGGCATGCCGCGCGCCCTGAAGGGCATGGACACCCTCGAGCGTATCCTGGTCCAGCAGGGACGGCTCTCTGAGCTGGACGACACCGCCCCGCCGATCCCTGGAGATGACCCCGTCGTGGACTGACCTCGCCTCCCGTCGGGCGGGAAGCTGCCTTTGAAACAGGGGACCGGCGAACCTGGCACTGGAATGCCAGGTTCGCCGGTCTCGCTTCTAGGCCGCGTGGGAGTCAGCTCCGACCGCCGCCTACCTCGACCGTCGGCTCTGGGCTCACCGTGAAGCAGCCGCCGCCTGGCGTGACTTCCCACGGAAAGCTCTCGAGCGCCCCGCGCCGCTGAACTCCACACGGTCCGTTCACCCAGGTCTGCGCGCCGTTCGTAAAGCGGGTCGTGTTGGTCGCCTTCTGCCACACCATCATTCCCACGGTCGTTCGCTGGAGGCTGTCGCCGTTCTCGAGGTCCCAGTGCTCGTCCTCGACACAACTGCCGACCACCGCGCCGAACGCTGGGTTGTCCAGCAGGAGCTTCATCGTGAGAAAGCCCAGCTTGAACGTGCACGGGGTTGGCCCGGCCACAGCCGCCGGCGGCTGTGGCGGAGGTGACGGGGGCGCTGACCACGGCACCACCGGTGGCAGCTCTTTGAGCATCTCGCGGCTGCGACTCGCGCCCCCGTTGTCGCCGTTGTCTCCATTGTCTCCGATGTTGTCCTCAAAGTTGTTGTCGAATTCGACGTTGTCCCCATCGCCCCCGTTGTCCCCATTGTCGCCGTTGTCCCCATTGTCGTCGTTGTCCCCATTGTCGCCGTTGTCATCCGCTAGCGACGCGGCCCGCGCGACCAGTCGGCCGGTCGTCACGGTTCTGCCCGGCGCGCCGAGCGAGTAGAGCAGGCCCGCGCTCATCGCGGCTGTGATACTGCTGAAGAGAAGCACGCGAACGACCGTCAAGAGTCGCTCCGTCATCGTGTGTCACCCCCGGGGATCGCTGAACACCAGCACCTCCTGGCGCCGCTATGGTAGACGGCCCGGCTCGCGCGCACAACAAGCTCCTCCGATGGGCTGAAGTCTTGATATAAGGCGTCAGGTTGGCAAGCCGTAGCGGGCGAAGACGGCCTCGCGGGAGCCGAGTTCAGGCGGCAAAGTTTTCAGGCGGAGGCCGGAGAGCACGGCCAGCTCCGCCAG
>JADZDV010000034.1 GCA_020850915.1 Chloroflexota bacterium
GTCGCGGTCGTCATGCCGATGGCGGCGCTGATCGCCTCGTCGCTCCAGCGCTTCTGGACCGGCTCGTTCGTGCCGGAGCAGCTCACGCTCCGCAACTACCAGCTCGTCTTGCTCGAGAGCGAGGTCACGCATCGAGGTTTCGTGAATAGCGCGATCCTGGCGCTCGGCGGTGCGACGATCGCGATGACGATCGGCGTGGTCGTGGCCTACCTCGTCTTCCGGACGAGGATGAGCGGCCGGGCCGCGGTGGACTTGCTCTCGTCCATTCCGGTCGCCGTCCCGGGTGTGATCCTCGCGATCGGCGTGATGGTCGGCTGGATCCGCACGCCGCTCTACGGGACGATCTGGATCATGGTCGTAGCGTATGTTGGGCGCTTCATTCCGTACGCGCAGCGCACCGTTGCGTCGACCCTGCTCTCGATCTCGCCGGAGCTGGACGAGTGCTCGCGGATCAGCGGCGCCTCCTGGCTGCGCACCATGCGTGAGATCATCCTGCCGCTGCTGAAGCCGGGGATCCTGGCGGGCTGGATTCTGCTGTTCATCATCTTCGTCCGTGAGCTGAGCATGTCGCTCTTCCTCTACCGGACCGGCACGGAGACGATGTCCGTGGCGCTCTACCTGCTCCAGCGTGACAGCAGCACCGCGCTGGCGGCGTTCTCGGTGATCCAGACGGCGCTGCTGCTGCTGGCGGTAGCGGTCTTCAAACGGGTCAGCAGACAGGGCGAGTTCAAGTTCTGACCGAGTATCATTGCGTCGCTATCGAGGCTGTCCGTGGAACAGCACCGGTTGGGCTGTCCGCGCGTTTGCCAACGGTAGACTCCGCCCGGGCTGGTTTTATCGTTGGCTCTCACGCGGCGAGCCGTCGCCGATCTCAGCACGATCGCCCGCCTCACCCGAGATCTGCCCCGTTTTCTTCACGGCGTTGTGTCGACCGCCGCGGCGCAGGCGACCGTTCGGCAGCGGCTCGAGCGGCGGCCAGAGCGGCTGCTTGACTGCCTGGATCGGCTCGTGTTCGCTCGCCCCGCTAGCCCCTACGCGCGCCTGCTGGCAGCAGCCGGCTGCGAGCCGGGCGACGTCCGTCGTCTGGTGGCCGACGAGGGGGTGGAAGGCGCTCTGGCGCGGCTGGCGCAGGCGGGGGTGTACGTCTCCTTCGACGAATTCAAGGGGCGAGCGGCAGCGATCCGTGGGAGCAGCCGCTTCGACTTTGCCGAACGGGACTTTGACAATCCGGCCGTGCCGCCGCACTTCGTCGCCCGGAGCGGCGGGACACGGAGCGCCGGGACGGTGGTCGGGATGAGCCTCGCATTCGCGGACGCGCTCGCCGCGAACACGAGCCTGGCGTTGAAGGCCTGGGGCGCCGCTTCGACCGACCATGCGACCTGGTTGACCGGGTCGGTCCTGCCGTTGCTGCTGTACGCCAGGCTTGGCCACCCGCCGATCGCCTGGTTCCACCCGCTGCGGCCGCTGCCGCGCGTGGTCCGACTGGGAAGCTGGTATCTCGCCGGGCTGAGCCGGCTGTGCGGGCGACCGCTGCCCCTGCCCGCCTGGATCGACCTCCAGGACCCGGCGCGGCTAGCGCGCTGGCTCGCGGCGAGGGCGCGTCCGGAGCGGCCGGTGTGTCTGACAACCTACGCCAGCTCGGCCGTTCGGACGGCTGCCGCGGCGAGCGCTGCCGGCCTGCGCCTGGACGGGGTCTTCTTCATCACGCTAGGTGAGCCGTTCACCGAGGCCAAGCGACGGGTAGTGGACGCCTCTGGCGCTCGGACGATCGTCCGCTACGCCTTCACGGAGGCCGGCATCCTGGGCTATGGCTGCCCCGAGGGCGAGGTATCAGACGACCTGCACTTCCATAGCGACTGCTTCGGCCTGATCCAGCAGCCACGGACCGTGCGGGACAGCCGGGTGACGGTGGACGCGTTTCTCTTCACCTCCCTCCTGGAGTCCGCGCCCAAGGTGCTGTTGAACGCGGAGAGCGGCGACTACGGCGTTGCGCGGCGCCGGCGGTGCGGGTGCGCGCTGGGCCAGGCGGGGCTGGACGTGCACGTCTCGACGATCAGGAGCCACGAAAAGCTGACTGGCGAGGGGATGAGCTTTGTCAAGACGCAGCTCCCACGGGTGCTCGAGGAGAGCCTGCCGGCGCGTTTTGGCGGTGGCGCCACGGACTACCAGGCGGTGGAGGAGGAGGACGCGACGGGGATCTGCCGCCTGGTGCTGCTGGTGAGCCCCGCCGTTGGAGAGTGTGACGTGGAGCAGGTGCGGCAGACGTTCCTGGACGAGCTGGCGGCGGACGGCGAGCTCGAGGAGTATATGGCGACCATCTGGCGGCGAGCAGGGACCGTGGTCGTGCGGCGCCAGGAGCCGATCGCTACGCAGGCTGGCAAGATCTTGCCGTTCCACCTGGTCAAGAGCGCGCCGACCGGGGTCTCCTCGCGACCATCCAGCTCGTCAGGAGCAGCAGAGCCGAAGCGACGGTGATGGCGAGCCCGATGTCGAGACCGGCCGGTCGATAGTGCAGGGCGACGGTGTGGCGGCCCGGCGGTAGGAAGAGGCCGACGAGCGCGCCGTCCAGCAGTTCCACACTGGCAGGCTGGCCGTCCAACTCGGCGGACCAGCCGGCGTACCAGGGAAGGGTCGTCACCAGCCAGCCCGGACCGTCGGCGCGAGCCTCCAGCCAGCCGGCGCCCAAGCTGAGGACGGTGGCGTCGCCGGGCGGCACGGGTGGATCGGGAGCAGCGGCGCTCGGATGGGTCACGCACGCGTCCCGAGGGAAATCCAGCCGGCGCGCTGTGGCGGCGTCGCCGGGCCAGACGCAGCGCGCCACCCAGGCCGGCGGCTTTGGCGCCTCGACGACGCGAACGAGGACGAGGCGGGAGTCGAAGATGGCTTCCACTCCGAGCAGCGGCCAGACCGGATTGTCCACCTGATCGGAGCCGAGGACGACGGGCTGGGCCTGGCCGATCGTGAGCTGGCCATAGGCCGTGCTAAAGAGGGAGCCGTAGCCAAGTGGCTGAGCGACGCCGATGACCGGCCCGAAATTCGCGACCGACGGTCCGGCGGGGCCGACGACGGCGACGTGCCCGTAGGCGCGAATCGGCGCGAGGGAGTCGATCCGCTGCTGAAGGGGCCACTCGTTGAGCCGGTAGGGGCTGAAGACGAACAGGAGATCGAGCGCGGCGAACAGCGAGAGGACGCGCAGAGCCAGCCAGCGCGGCAGGAGCAGCGCCGTCAGGCCGGCGAGGAGCATAGCGCCGGCGGCCAGCGGGAAGGCACTTCGTACCGGGGCGCCCCAGGCGAGATCAAAGGTGCGCCCCTGGCTGGCGTCGGTCGGCGCCAGCGCCGCGAGGCCCGGTAACCAGAAAGCGACAAGTGGCCCTGCCATGAGCAGGGCGACGCCAGCGCCGAAGAGGGTCATGGCCGTCCGGCGGCCTGACCACCGTTCCAGGCCGAGCCCCGCTGCGCGTGAGAGCGCCAGCGCGACCAGGGTGAGATGCTTCGCCGGCACGCGCATTGTCGCGTAGCCCGGGAGGACCGCCTGCGCCCAGGCGTACCACGGGGCGTAGCGGCCGAAGGCGAGCGCCCCGGCCAGCAGCGCCGCTCCCCAGCACGGCCAGCGCCAGCGGCCGCGGGCGCGAAGGGCGGCCAGCAAGGGCACGATGCCGACGTACAGCACGCGCTCATGCCACTCGTACTCCGGCCCGGGCCAGTAACCCCGGCCGGCCGGACCGCCAAATACGGTGGGTCCGAGCAGGGTCAGCAGGTGCCAGGGTGGCTCTGACATGCCGGTCAGAAAGTCCCAGGCTGCGCCGCCCTGGCGAACCGAGGCGGCGAGCAGCCCGAAGGCGGGGACGATCAGGACCGCGGCGAGTCCCAGCCCGAGCGCAGAGCCAACTCCGAGCCGGCCGAGCGCCACGCCGAGCGCGCGGATGACGACCGAATTGGCGCGCCCCGGCGCGTCGGTCCGGCTGACCAGGACGCCAGCAACGGCCCAGAGCGGCGTCCACCAGAGACAGAAGGCGCCCAGCTCCGGCTGGCCGGCGAGGGTGAGCATGGCGAGGGCCAGGGCGAAGCGCTCGACCGACCAGCGTCGGCGGATAGTGGCGGCCAGGCCGGTCACGATGGGGAGCCAGGCGTTGCCCGCCAGGAACGCCACATGGCCGGCCCAGAGGCGGGCGGCGGTGGCGCTGCCGAGCCCGTAGGCCAGGCCGGCCAGGAACTGGCCCTCCCGGCTCGCGCCGAGCCGCCCGGCGCACCATGCCGCTCCCAGGCCGGCCAGGAGGACGTGCAGGCCGATACTCCAGTTGAGAGCGACGGCGGGCGGCAGCCAGACGAGCGCCCAGGTGAGCGGATAGGCGAGGCCAGCCTGGGGCAATGGAAAGGCCGGCACGCCGTTGAAGGTGTACGGGTTCCAGAACGGGAACGACCCGGCGGCCAGGGCCTCGCGCAGAAGATAAAGGCGCGGGAGGTAGGTCAGAACGGCATCTCCACCGGACATCGGCGCAGCGCTGACCCAGACTGGCCACATCGCCGCCGCCAGGAGCAGGCCCAGCGCGCCGTGAGGCCAGCAAGCTGCCGCCCACCGTGCTCGCGCTGGCCCTCCGAGGCGCGAGTCGGATGCGTGCCTCACCGTTCCGACTGACCCGGGAACGGCTGCCTGGCTGGCCGGTGTCGTCGTGTCAGGAGCTGGCACTGGACCTGGGGCCGAACGGCTCGCGGAGAGGAGCGTGGCGCTGGCCGGTGTACTCGGCGACCCAGCAGCGCGTGCTGCGCCAGACACCGTCGTCGCCCCGCACCGTGCGCAGTCGTCCCCGCTGCACGGCCATCGTCAGCGCTTGCCGGCCGACATCCGGGGATGCAAGGGGTTCGAGCGCGTGCCCCTCACGGATGGCAGTTCGTGCTGGGCGACCCCTGGGTGACATAACAGTCTCCAGACAGTCAGGTTGTGACGACCACCCAGAATCATTGCACAGCACAACCTCGCATTGCGCGCGCACGACGTGTGCAACGTTCACCACTTCGCCCCGTCTCAGCCGGCGCCCAGGATGACGTGCGCGCGGGGACAGGCGCACATCGACACCATCAAGCGCTTTCGTGGCGAGGGAGACCGTCAACGTGGCGGGGGCTGGCTGGCTGGCTGGCTGCCTACCGGAACGGCCACTGCATCCAGGCGGTGCACCGGCGCGTCGGGACCCGGCGGCGCGCCGGGCGGTCATGGACGCGCTGGGGCAGACGGGGTGAAGTGCCCGATGGCGATCTGGCTGGAGTGGCTGGAAGGTCGCGAAGCTGGCTGGAAAGCCGCGTCCGAGGCGTCCGGTTCGCCCAGCTCGCCGATAGGAGCAGCAGGCCGTGCTGGTGGGAGCGCCGCGGTGCTTCGTGGGCTGCAGACCGGCAGAGCTGATGGCTCGGGTGTGCGCCGCCCCCCGTGGATTAGCCCGCGATGCGGCGCCCCACTGCGGCGGGAGCGCCGTTCGCGCCGCTGTCCGGCGTTCCGTAGTAGTACGACCTGCCGTAGTAGTACTGGTACGTATAGCGGTCGAGCGGTCCGAGGTGAAGGTCGTTCAGGACGACGCCGAGAACCGGGCACCCGGTCTGTCGCAGCAGCGCGATGGTGTCTCGCAGGCTTCCCCGGCGCGTCCGCGCGGCCCGTGCCACGACCAGCGCGCCTTCGGTCCGCGCGGCGAGCATCAGGCTGTCCGCGACCGGGCCCACCGGGGCGCTGTCGATCACAAGCACGTCGCACATGTCTGCCAGCCGCTTGACGAGATCGCCCACCGGGCCCGCGCCGAGCAGGCTGCTGGCGTTCTCGCCACGGCCCGCGGGCAGCAGCGAGAGATTGTCCACGCCGCTCTGAACGATGCCGCGGACGACCCGATGGTCGTCCGCCTGCTCGCCAGGCGCCGACACCCAGCTTTGGAGCACGTTCAGCAGGCCTGTTCGGTTTTCGACGCCGAACACTCGGTGGACGCCTGGCCTTCGGAGGTCCCCGTCCACCAGGAGCACCCGGTGGCCCGCCTGCGCCAGGGCGACGGCCAGGTTGGAGGCCACGAGCGTCTTGCCTTCCGACGGCCCCGCACTGGTGATCAGCACGCTTCGAGGCAGCCTATCGCCGACGGCAAACCGCAAACTCGTCCGGAGCGTGCGGAACGCCTCTGCGTGGGTTGAGCGCGGCGCGCTCAGCGTCACCAGGTCCGCGCTTGCTGGAGCCTTTCGCCACGGGTGTCTCCTGATGCGTCCGAGTACCGCCAGCGGAGGGCCGCCGGCCAGCTCCGCCACGTCCACGGGCGCACGCAGACGGTCGTCCAGCTCCTCGATGAGCACGGCGAGCGCCGCGGCGACGATCAGGCCGATCAGCAGGCCGAGGAGCA
>JADZDV010000035.1 GCA_020850915.1 Chloroflexota bacterium
CGCAGCGACTGGAAGATGAGCGGGTTCGTCTCGCGGATGTTGCGCCCGGAGAGCGACCCGAAGCCAGGCAGGTAGTCGCCCGCCTCGTTGATCGGCACGATGACCTGCAGGCCGTACTCCTTCGACAGCTCGAAGTCCTCGGCGCCGCAGCCCGGCGCGATGTGGACGATCCCCGTGCCCTCTTCCTCACCCACCGCGTCCCAGGCGATGATCCGCCGCTGAATCTCGGCCTGCGCCTCCAGTTGGTCGAACGGCCCGCGGTACGTCAGCCCAACGAGCTCGCTGCCCTTCAGCCGCCCGACTTCCTCATACCCCCCCGTGAGCGAGCCCACCGTGCGGGGAGAGAGCACATACACTTCGTCGCCTTGCCGCACCTTGACATAATCCAGGTCCGGATGGACAGCCAGCGCGACGTTCGCCGCCAGCGTCCAGGGCGTCGTCGTCCAGACGAGAGCGTACTCGCCTGGCCGACCCTCGAGCGGCAGCTTCAGATAGATCGATGTGTGCGTCAGTTCGCGATACGAGTCCGTACCGACCAGCTCGTGCTGAGACAGCCCCGTGCCGCAGCGGATGCACCAGGGCATCGAGCGCGCTCCTGTGTAGAGCCAGCCGCGCTAGTGACAGGTCTTCAGGAAGTGCCAGATGTGCTCGATGTTGTTGTCGGTGTGGGTGTAGTAGCTGTTGTCCCAGTCCATCCATTGGCCGAGTCGGATGGACTGCTCCGTGATGACGCGAGCGTACTTCTCGACGCGCTCCTTGCAGCGCTCGGAGAACCGGTCCAGCCCGTACTGCTCGATCTCGCGCTTGGAGTTGAAGCCCAGCTCCTTCTCGACCTCCACCTCCACCCACAGCCCCTGGCAGTCAAAGCCGTTCTGGAACCGCTGGTCGAAGCCGAGCATCGCCTTGTAGCGCTGGTAGATGTCCTTGTAGGTGCGTCCCCAGGCGTGGTGCACGCCCATCGGGTTGTTGGCTGTGATCGGTCCGTCGATGAACGAGAACCGCGGACGACCCGCTAAGCGCTCCCGCAGTTGCTCGAACGGCCTGGTCTCCTCCCAGAAGCGGAGGACCTCCAGGTCGAGGGTCGGGAAATCGACGGCTGACGGAACCGGCTGGTACAAGCGTGGCCTCACCAATCACGGGGATGCGGTCTTGTCAGAAGTTTGGACGGCACGCCCCAGCGTCGGTCCGCTGACGGGCAAAGCCGCGCGTTCAACTTAGGAGCGTATCACGGCGTTTTCTTAGCGGTCAACATCGGTTCGCCCGGGCCGCTCGACCACCCGAAGGTGCAGCGGCTCGAGCTGCTGAGGGTCGACTGGCGAGGGCGCGTCGAGCATGACATCCACCGCCCGCTGGTTCTTCGGGAAGGCGATCACCTCGCGGATCGTCCGTTCGCCCGCCAGCAGCATGACCAGCCGGTCGATGCCTGGTGCGATCCCGCCGTGAGGCGGCGCGCCGTACTGGAACGCCCGCAGCAGGTGGCCGAACCGCGCCTCCAGCGACGACTCGTCGTAGCCGAGCGCCCGGAAGATTCTCGTCTGGACCTCGCGCTGGTGGATGCGGATGCTCCCGCTGCCGATCTCGCTCCCGTTGAGGACGATGTCGTATGCATTCGAGCGCACCGACAGCGGATCGGTCTCGATCAGGTCAAGATCCTCCGGGAACGGCGCCGTGAACGGGTGATGGACGAACGTCACCCGCTGCTCGCGCTCATCCCACTCGAACATCGGGAAGTCGATCACCCACACCCAAGCGAGCGTCTGCTCGTCTACGAGCCCGAGACGGTGCCCCAGCTCCAGCCGCAATTGTCCCAGCACGCGCGAGGCAACGTCGGTGGTGTCAGCCACCGCGAGCAGCAGCGTGCCACCCACCGCGCCGGTCCGCTCGCGCAGCTCCGTCAGCCCCGCCGGGCTCAGGAAGCGGGTGAAGCTGGAGCGTGGCTCACCTTCGCCGAACACGGCCCAGGCCAACCCCCTGGCCCCGAGAGACTTGGCCGTCTCGGCCAGCTCGTCGATCTGGCGACGGCTGAAGCCAGCGGCGCCCGGCACGGCAATGGTCCGGACGCAGCCTCCGGTCGCCACGGCGTTCGCAAAGACGCTGAAACCAGAATCTGGCGCGAAGTCCGAGACGTCTATGATCTCGAACGGAATCCGCGGATCGGGCTTGTCGTTACCGAAGCGAGCCATTGCCTCCGCGTAGGACAGCCGCGGGAAGGGCCGCGGCACGCGCTTGTCGGTCATCGCCTCAGAAAGGTCGCCCAACAGCGACTCGATCACCTCCAGCACGTCGTCACGCTCGACGAACGACATCTCGAGATCGAGCTGGGTGAACTCTGGCTGCCGGTCCGCGCGAAGATCCTCGTCTCGAAAGCAGCGCGCGATCTGGAAGTACCGGTCGAAGCCGCTCACCATCAAGAGCTGCTTGAGCTGTTGCGGCGACTGCGGCAGTGCGTAGAACTCGCCAGGGTGGAGGCGGCTCGGGACCAGGTAGTCCCGCGCGCCCTCGGGCGTACTCTTGATCAGCACCGGGGTTTCTACCTCGAGGAAGCCGCGTCGGTCGAGATAGTCCCGAATGAACTTCACCACCCGGTGGCGCAGCTCGATGTTCTCCGCCATGCGCGGCCTGCGCAGGTCCAGATAGCGGTATTCCAGCCGGAGCTGCTCGTCCACCTCGGCTGTATCGTTGACGCTGAACGGCAGAGGCAACGCGGTGTTCAGAACGGTCAGGCGATCCGTCAGCAGCTCAACCTCGCCCGTCGGGAGGTTGGGGTTGACCGTGCCTTCCGGTCGGAGCGAGACGACACCTTCAACCTGGAGCACGTACTCCACGCGAACGTCGGCCACCAGGTCGTGCGCGCCGGGCGAGCGCTCAGGGTTCACGACCACCTGGACGATGCCGTAACGGTCGCGCAGGTCGAGGAAGACGAGGCCGCCGTGGTCTCGGCGCCGGTGGACCCATCCCTGGAGGACGGCTCGCTCCCCGGCGTCCGCGGTGCGGAGCGCACCGCAGGTATGGGTTCGCTTCATCGTGAAGTCATCCAGCAGCACGGAGCGCGGCTCGCGCGGAGGGGCGTGCTGAGAGGGGGTGTCAGGGCGGTATTATACCGCCAGGCTTGCCACCAGATGTTCGACGGCTTCAACGGGCTCGACGCTCTGCTCCTGCTCGTCATCGCCCTTCACGCATTGCAGGGCCTTCGCCAGGGGCTGCTCGTCGGACTGGTCGAGCTGGCCGGTCTGCTGCTGGCGCTCGTCGTCGGCCTGTGGGGCTACCTGCCGCTCAGCCATCAACTGGTCGCCTTCACGCCGCTGGCCTACGGTCTGGCCAAACCCGTCGCCTTCATGGCTGTCTGGATCCTCACGGACGTGGTCTACGAGCTGATCGTCCGCGGCAACATCCCCGCCTCCTGGTGGCACGCCCCGGTCAAGCCGCTGGAGCACGCGCTCGGTCTGCTGCCTGGCGCCGCGCGGGTCAGCCTGGCGGCGGCGGTCGTTCTCATGGTGGCGAGCACGGTTCCCTTCCCAGAGCCGGGCGCCGCGCAGCTTCGTGACTCCCGGATCAACCAGCAGGTGCAGCCGCGAACGGCGTTCCTGAACCGAGAGTTCAGCCAGATCTTCGGCGACGCCGTCCAGGAGACGATCGGCCTGTTGACCGTCAAGCCGGAGTCGGACCAGCGGGTCAAGCTGAGCTTCACGGTCTCGAATCCGAAGACGGACGAGCAGGCGGAGGGCAAGATGCTCGTGCTGCTAAACCAGGAGCGAACGTCGCG
Organism: Chloroflexota bacterium; assembly: GCA_020850915.1. Next base: position 3,764 of record JADZDV010000035.1, read on the forward strand.
CGGCCTCCTGCCGCTCGTCGCCGACACTGCCCTGCGGGATGTCGCGAGAGCCCATTCTCAGGACATGTTCGTGCGCGGGTATTTTGGTCACGTCGACCCGGACGGGCGCTCGCCGTTTGAGCGCATGCAGAACGCGGGGATCCAGTACCGCGCAGCCGGTGAGAATCTGGCCCTGGCGCCGACGGTGGACGTGGCCCACACGGGGCTCATGAACAGCGAGGGGCACCGAGAGAATATCGTGAACCCCGCATTCGGCCGTGTGGGCATCGGCGTTATGGACGGCGGCTTGCACGGCGAGATGTTCACCCAGAGCTTCGCAGACTGACCGCATGGCGGATTCCGTTGTGCCCAACGCGACGACGGCCGGGCTCTACGTTCATGTACCGTGGTGCCGCTCGATCTGCAACTACTGCGACTTCGATCGACAGGAGCACGCCTTCGAGCTGGTCCCCGCCTACGTCGAGGCGCTCTGCCTGGACATTACACGCCAGCCCGCGGCCGGCCTTCACAGCATCTTTTTCGGTGGCGGCACGCCCAGTCTGCTGACGCCGGAGCAGGTCGGGCACGTGCTCGACGCCGCCAGACGGCACTTCAGCCTCGAGCCGGACGCCGAGATCACACTCGAGGCCAATCCTGGAGACCTGACGGTGGCGAGCGTCCGGGGCTTCTCCGCCGCGGGCGTCAACCGGCTGAGCCTGGGCGTGCAAAGCTTTGACGACCTCCAGCTCCGATTGCTCAGTCGGCGGCACAACAGCCAGCAGGCGATCGAGGCGTATCGAGCGATCCGCGCGGGCGGCATCGACAACATCAGCCTCGACCTGATGTACGGCCTGCCCGGACAGTCCGTAGCAGGCTGGGAGCTGTCAGTCGACCGCGCCCTCGACCTCGGGCCAGACCACCTCTCATGCTACCTGTTGACGGTCGACGAGCGGGTGCCGCTTGGTCGGCGGATCGCTCGCGGCGGCCTGGCCCAGCCGCCGGACGACGATATCGCCGCGATGTACTTCCTGGCGCGCGAGCGGCTGGCCGTCGCGGGCCTTGAGCACTATGAGATCTCGAACTGGGCCAGGCCCGGCCGCCGTTCGCGCCACAATCTCACCTACTGGCGCGACGAGCCGTACCTCGCCCTCGGCTCCGGCGCCGCGGGATCATGGCAGGGCCGGCGCTACAAGCACACCCCGGACCCAGCCCTCTACATTCGCGGGGTCCAGGAAGGCCAAGCGATCCTGGTCGAAGACGACTCTGCCGACCCGGCAACCGCCCTGCTGGACCACCTGGCCCTCGGGCTCCGACTCGGCGAGGGGCTTGATCTCGATCGGTTGGAAGCGCGCTTCGGACACTCAGCCCGCTCCCGGGTGGA
>JADZDV010000036.1 GCA_020850915.1 Chloroflexota bacterium
ACCTCGAGCCAGCCCACCCGATGGCCTACCCGGAGGCCGCCAAGGCGATCTACGAGGCGGACATGGTGGTCGTGGGTCCTGGCAGCCTGTACACCAGTGTGCTGCCGAACCTGCTGGTGGACGGCATCCAGCGGGCTCTGGTCAGCTCGGACGCCATCAAAGTCTACGTCTCGAACGTGGCCACCGAACGAGGCGAGACGGACGGCTTTGGCGTGCGCGAGCATCTTGCGACGCTGCTGGCGCATCTCGAGAGCAATCCCTTTGACTACGTCCTGGCCAACGACAATTTCAGCCAGAGCATTCCGAGCGAGTGGCGCGTCTCAGCAGTGTCTGCCAACGACTTGAGCGGCGTGCCTGGCGCGGAGCGGTCTCGGCTGATCCAGGCTGACCTCGTAGACCCGTACACGCCGCTGCGTCATGAGCCGGGCAAGCTGGCAGCGGCGCTGATGAAGCTGCACGAGGAGAAGGTCGAGGCGCCAACCTCGGACACGCCGGACTCCGTGTCCATGCCGGTGCCGTAGACTGCTATACTTCAGACGCGAATCGGAGGCCCACGTGGCAGTCTTCTTCAACATCGTTCAGATTCTGGTCTCGGTGGCGCTGATCTTTGTGATCCTGCTCCAGGCGCGCGGGACTGGCTTCTCCGCGACGTTCAGTTCGGACAGCTCCATTTATCGCAGCCGGCGCGGCGTCGAGAAGTGGCTCTTCCAGTTCACGATCGGCCTGGCCGCGGTGTTCGTGGTGATCTCGATCGCTAGCGCGCTGTTCGCGGCGTAGTTCGGCGCCGATCGGGCGTCCGCTGAACCACTCCAAACACGGAAGAAAAGGGCCCCGCCAACGGCGGGGCCTTTCGTCATCTCAGGCGAGCTGCCGTGCGCTGATCGATCAGGTCAGGCCTGACCACTTCTGGAAGGCGACCAGCACGACCAGGTTCAGCAGGACCACCGACAGCACGATAACGAACTCGAGTGATTCCCCTACGACCACGCCTGACCTCCGAGCGACGAAACGTCGATCTGCTTCTATTGTACCGGCCCGCGTTTCGGAGTCAAGCGCGACGCCGGAGCGGGGCATCAGTCAGCGGAGGCCACGGCGACCGCCGTCCGACCCATCTTGAGCTGGCCCTCGAAGAAAGCGCCCTCCTGCATCACCAGGGTGCCGGCATTGATCTCGCCGGTCACTCGCCCGCTGGGTCGGATCTCCAGGCGACCGCTGCAATGGATCTGCCCGTCTACCTGGCCCGAGACGGTGATGCTGGTCGCGGTGACCTTCGCGGTGACCGTGGCGCCCTCTTCGATGTAGATCTCGTTGCGGCTCTCGATCTCGCCCTGGACACGCCCCCTGACTCGGATCGAGCTCTCGGACTTGAAGCTGCCGTCGACGGTCGTCTGCTCGCCGATGACGCTCTCCACGTCGTCAGACATGGCGGTCGCCGGAGCGGGCCGTGGAGCAGGCCGAGCGACGCTCATGTTCACGTCCTGGGACGCCGTGCGCGGCGCGGCGGGCGTAGCGACCGTGGACTGCGATGGCGATGCGGCCTCGGTCTCGACGGTCTGGTCGAGCTCGTCGCGCTGCCGGCTCGGCACGGCCTTGGAGAATCGCGTCCACTCTGTCTCCTCAGTCTTCTTGAACACGGGTTCTCCCCTCCTCAGTCGCTCGTCAAGGTCCACAGCGGCCGCCCGTCGGCGCGGCTCAGTATAGCCCCTGTCTCCACCCTCGACAAGCTCGGACGACTCGTCGTATCTCGCATTCACGATAGGACATTCCTCATTGTCTCGCCCACCTCGCTGCCCCGCTGCTGAGGCGACCGCCCAGCGGTAACGCCTCGCTCACGCCGAATGTCAAGCCGCGCGCTGTCTCTCATTCTACCCGCTCCCCGCGCGCCTCCCCCGTTTCGCTTCCCGCGCGTGACGCAATTGGTCCACAGCCAGCCCACGTGTCCGGTCGCGAGCACCGTCAGTACGGACTGACGCGAAGCCGTGGAGGCGCCAAGGAGGTATCCCAGAGAAGCGCGATGCCGGGACCCAGCCCGCTGGCGCCCTGTCATCCCGAGCGCCAGCGAAGGACGGCGGGGGGCTTTCGATGACAGACCCGGGACAAGTCCGCTCATGACTGACACCGTGCGTCAGGACGACGCCTATCTCGCTCGGGACGACAGATTGTTGTCTGGGGTGACATGCTCAGGCGTTTGGCGTCAACCCAAGGATCGCCACGGCTGTTTCGTCCAGGATACTCCGCACGCTCTGAGCGGGCAGGCCAGATGCTTCGATGTACGTCACGCACTGCTCGAAGCGATGGCCGGCCAGGTAGGGGAAATCTGTTCCGAGCATCAGGTGGTCGGCGCCGAGCGAGTCGGCGGCGCAGCGGAGCGCCATCGGGTGCAGGCTGGAGGTGTCCAGGTAGAGCCGCTTCACCAGCGTGCTCGGATTCTCCTCGATTGGCAGGGCGCGCGGGTTGTGGGCGCGCTGGCCGGCGGCGGCGTAATCCAGGCGCTCGAGCAGGTATGGCAGCGCGCCGCCAAGGTGAGGAACGATCACCCTCACGTTCGGGTAGCGCACGGTCAGACCTGACAGCACCAGCCGCAACCCGGCGACAGTGTCCTCGAACGGCGCGCCCACCATCCAGGCGAGTCCGTAGTCGCCAAGGCCGTACTCTGTCATGACGCCCAGGGGATGAAGGAAGAGCGCCGCGCCGCGGCGGTCCAGCTCCGCATAGAACGGCTCGAGCGATGGATCGTCGAGCGGCCGGTCGTTGACGGAGCAGCCAACCGAGATGCCCAGCATGCCCAGCTCGTCCAGGCAGCGGGCCATCTCCGCGAGCGTCGCCTCCGTGTGGGGCAACGGCACGCTGCCAAGCGCCGCGTAGCGCCCATTATGGTCCCGGGACGCCGCCGCCAGGATGTCGTTGAGCATGCGCGCCCCGGCCACCGCGTCGTCCAGCTTCTCGGCGTATGGCTGCAAGGGGCCGGCCGAGAGGACCTGGAGGTCGATGCCGGCACGGTCGAGCAGCTCGATGCGCTCGTCCAAGGACGAGCCCGGCGGTCTGATGACGATCTGCACCGATCGCCCCTGGCGCGCGAGGAGATCGACGTACTCGTGAGGGAAGTAGTGGGCGTGAACGTCAATCCGCATGGAGCCTCCGGCGCCAGAGCCTACACAGGGGCGGCAGATCCTGTCCAACGGTGGGGCTGGGGGGTGCGTCAGGGAGCGATCACTGCCATCCGCTGGCGCTTCCGCTCCCGGCGATGCTGGCCGGCTGGCACGGCTCCTGCCCAGGCCCGGCCTGGGCGAAATTGACAGCCCACCCGGCCACTCTTATACTGATAGCTATATCTCAACGGCAAGGAGCGATCTATTAGCACGAAGGACAGTGGCAAGGACCTCCGGGTCAACGAGCGCATTCGTGTGCGCGAAGTTCGCGTCATCGACGAGAACGGCGAACAGCTCGGAGTGCTTCCGACGTTTGAGGCATTGGAGCTTGCCCGCAATCGCAACGTGGACCTTGTCGAGGTCGCCCCGATGGCTGTACCTCCTGTTTGTCGGCTCCTGGACTACGGGAGATTCAAGTACGAGCAGGAGAAGAAGGAACGCGAGGCACGCAAGAACCAGAAGAACATCGAACTCAAGGAGATTCGGCTCCGGCCGAAGATCGGCGAGCACGATTTCCACGCCAAGGAAGTGCGAGCGCGGGACTTCATCGAAGAGGGAGACAAGGTCAAGGTGACCGTTCTGTTCCGTGGTCGAGAGCTGGCACATCCGCAGCTCGGCCGCGAGCTCCTCGAGAAGATGGCGCAGCGGCTCAGCGACGTCGCGGTCGTCGAGCGAGCGCCGATGACCGAGGGGAAGACGATGCACGTGATCCTTTCACGCGGCAAGGCCGCTCAGGCGGCGCCAGCCCAGGGCGCCGCTTCGGCGCAGGCGCAGCTACGCCCCGCCCGGCCGGCCCGCACGCCCGTCACCACTGCCTGATCGTTCAGATCGCAGCCTGCCGGAGCGCACGCGAGCGCGCTCCGGTTTGTTTTGTGCTGTACGCCCCCGCCGCCCTGAGGCGGCGCCCGCGAGTGTGAGCTGTGCTGATCGATGCTGTCCTGAAGCCGCACGCCAGCGCCGTTGGCGTGCTTGCGCGCGCCTTCGCGGCGCACGGCCATCAGCTCTACCTCGTTGGCGGTCCCGTTCGTGACGCGCTGCTCCGCCTCGCCACAAATGACCTCGACTTCACCACCGAGGCGCGTCCGGCGGAGATCAAGCGGGCGCTCGCTGAGGCTGGCACCCACTCGCCGTTCGACGTTGGCGAGAAATTCGGGACCATCGGCGCCTTCTACGGAGACGTCAAGCTGGAGATCACAACGTTCCGCTCGGAACAGTACAGCCCGTACTCGCGGAAGCCGAGCGTTGAGTTTGGCCACTCACTGGAGGGCGACCTCTCCCGCCGCGACTTCACCATCAATGCTATCGCCATCGACGTTCTGACGGACCGCGTGATCGATCCGTTTGGCGGCCAGCTTGATCTCGCCGCGTCGATCATCCGCGCCGTCGGGGTGCCCCGCGAGCGGTTCGATGAGGATCCGTTGCGGCTGCTGCGAGCGATCCGCTTCGCCGCGCGGCTCGGCTTCGGTATCGAGCCTGAGACAGCCGGGGCGATGGCGGCGTCCGCGGCCGAGCTCGCCTGGATCCCGCGCGAGCGCGTGCGGCCGGAGCTGACGGCCATGCTGGTCTCTCCCCGGGCAAGCTGGGCTGTGGAACAGCTCTGCGCGCTTGGCCTCATGCCGCACCTGATCCCGGAGCTGATCGAGCTGCGGGGCATGCGCCAGGAGCGGTTTCACCACAAGGACGTCTACCACCATACCTTGCAGGTCGTGGAGCACTGCGCGCCGGACGCCATTCTGCGCTGGGCCGCGCTCTTGCACGACATCGGCAAGCCGAGGACGCGCAGCGTTGAGGACGGTGAGGTCCACTTCCATCGCCACGAGATTGTCGGCCGGCAGATGGCCCGGCGGCTCCTTCGCGACCTGACCTTCTCGAAGGACGAGGTCGATCGGATCTCCCTGCTCGTCGAGCAGCACCTGCGGCCCAACGCGTACGAGTCAGATTGGACGGACGGCGCGGTACGCCGCTTGATGCGGGAAGCTGGCGACGAACTGGACCGTCTGCTGCAGCTCTCACGCGCAGACGTCACCAGCCAGCGGGCCGATCGCCGCGCCGCGGCCGCCCGCCGGGTGGATGAGCTGGAGCGCCGAGTCGAAGAGATCCGGGCCGTCGAGGACGTGGCGCGCATCAAGAGCCCGTTGGACGGCAACGACCTGATGGCACTGTTCGGCCTCGGGCCTGGGCCCTGGATCAAGCCGATCAAGGACCGGCTCCAGGAGATGGTCGTGGATGGCGACCTGGCCCCGGACGATCGGGAGCGCGCGGCCGAGATTGCCCAGGCGCTGTTCCAGGAGCAGGCCTGAGCGGCGCGATGTCGGAGCCGATCCACGGTCTCCTGCTCGATTTTGGCCACACCCTGGTCAACTACGAGGCGGACGAGGGGCAGCTGGTGGCGAGCTACCAGGAGATCCACGCGTTTCTTGACGGGTGCGGGATCAGCCAGGCGCCGATCCCAGACGACCTCATGCTGCGCGTGTTCAGGCGGCTCAGCGAGGTCATCACCGCCAGCTACCTGA
>JADZDV010000037.1 GCA_020850915.1 Chloroflexota bacterium
AGGATGTGCTCCGCCAGCACCCCCTGGTGCAAGACGCGGCCGTCGTGGCCGTGCCGACGCCGGGCGGGGGCCTCCGCCTGCACGCCTACCTGCTCCCGGCCGGGCCCGGCTCGCTGCGATCCCCTCTTCCCGAGCTGGTGGCAACCAGCAATGCGCGCCTGGCGGTCCACCAGCGCCTCGCCTCGGCCTCCTGGTACCCGGAGCCGGACTTCCCCCGCACCTCGATGCTGAAGGTCCGCCGCCACCTCCTACCGGCGCCCGGGGAGGCCGCGGTGGACGTGGATCCGACCCGGTCCGCCGACGACCCCGTGGGCCTGGCGGTCGCCGGGGTGGCGCGCGTGGCGACGGTGCGCGGGGAGCAGACGCTGGGCGAGCTTGGCCTGGACAGCCTGGGCCTGGTGGAGCTGGCGGCGGACCTGGAGACCAAGACGGGCAAGTCCGTGGCGGACGACGACCTGAGCCTCACGATGACCGTGGACGCGCTCCGCTCGTTGGTGGCAAACGCTCTGGACATCGAGGCGGCCCGCTCGCGCCTGGAGGGGAGCACACCGGAGAAGACAACCACCGATGTGCCGGACTGGCCTTATACCTGGGGGCGCGTCTTCCGTGCGCTCGACGCGCCATTCCGCCTGCTCTACCGCTTCGCCATGACGCGGACCGTCGTGCTCGGCGCCGACCACTTGCGGCAGCTCCCGCCCCGAGTGATCTTCGCGGGCACCCACCACGGCTTTCCGGACATGTCGCTCCTTCGCCACGCCCTGTCCCGCACGCCGGCGCGGCGGCTGGCCAGAGGCTTGATCGTCCCGATCGCGGCGGGCGGCTTCGGCAGCGGCGGCGTCCAGCTTGGCCGCGGCCTGGGGCTCTACCCCTGGTATGGCATCCTGGCGTTCGGTCTCTACCCGCTGCGCCAGCAGGCCGAGCGCGAGGCGAGCCTGCGCGGCCTGGCCCGCCTGGCCCAGCCGGGCAACGCCGTCCTGATCTTCCCCCAGGGCACGCACGCCAGGCCGGCTGAGGAGATCGCGGACTCGCCGCGCGTCCGCTTCCGCCCGGGCGTTGCCCACCTCGCCCGGGCGCTCGGCGCGAGCGTGGTCCCGTTCGGCCTGGCGGGCACGGAGCGGCTGATGCCGTGGGACCCGACGGCCTTCCAGGGGGTGAGAATCGCCGGCGTGCCAGTCTCCATCAAGCGCGGGCCGCTGGCCATCGCCTTCGGCGCACCGGTGGCGCCAGCGGCGGACGAGACGCCCCAGGCGTTCGCGGCCCGTCTCCAGACGATCTGCTACGCCCTCACGCGCCAGGCCGAGGCCGCCCTGGAGGCATCCCATACTCCCGCCCCGCCGGCCGCCCCGGACGGGCCCGCGACGGCGCCGGCCTCGCAGTCGTAGCATCTCTTCAGCGCCGCCCTGGCGACGGCCGCCTCCGCCAACCTGGGGGCGGCGATCGAGAGCTTCAACAACAGGCGGACGACACGCTCAAAGACGTGGTGGGTTCAACCCGGGATGTCGTGAAGGCCGCCGTGGACAAGCTGTCCGATCTGCTGCTGAACGACCGGGTCAAGGAGGCGCTCGGGCAGCTTGGCGACCAGCTTCCCAGCGTGCCGAAGGTCGGACCGCTGCTCGACCAGGGCATCAAGAAGCTGCGCGCCGCGTTCGACGCGCTCGTCCGGCTCGTCGGCAGAGTCAGGATCGACTAGATCGAGGACAGGCTCCAGCAGATCTGGGACACCGTCTCCGACGGCAAGCTGCCGGCGCTCACCCTGGACTACCAGCTCGTCTCCGTCCGCTTCGACCTGGCGCTCGTGACGCTTCTCGCGGGATGGCACGACCTTGCGCTTGGCGAGTACGCCAGAGCGATCGAGCAGGCGCACGCGACCAATCCCCTGCGCTGCCGGGGTCTGGTGGACGTGGCGCGGCACGATCTGCGCGTCACGCGCGGAATCCGCCCGGAGCTCCGCGGCGTAAGTACCGGCAGAGATGCACTGAAGCTCCTCGAGCAGACGTGCAAGCAAGCGGACGGTGCCGCGGCCGCCCTGCCACCCATGCCGTCGGTCTGAAGCACCCGGGAGACAAAGACGCCAGGTTGGGCTGAGCCTCCCTCAGTCCCACCTCCCGAACGAGCCGTAGCCGGGGTGGGCGAAGCGGTTCGGCACCTCGACCAGGGCGGGTGACTTGCCTTGCCATATGGCCAATACATCCGCGCCATCGAGTGAAGTAGAATTGGTGGGGGAAGTCTACCGCGGCAGTCAAGACTCCGCGCCTTGGGAGTCGTTCTAAGTTATGTCAAGCCCATTTCGAGTGGTATCGGCATTCTCTGGTGCTATGGGGTTGGATCTTGGCTTAGAGCAGACTTGGCAGTTCGAAGTAATCGCTTGCATCGAACACGACCCGGCATGCTGCGCTACAATTGAACGCAATCGCGACGCCGGTCGGCTCAAGAACCCAAATATGCGCCTGTACAGTGAGGACATCCGGCGTGTCCGTCCAGCGCAGCTACTACACGACTTCGCACTCGGGCCCGGTGACTTAGACCTTCTCGTCGGGGGTCCACCTTGTCAATCCTTTAGCACTGCCGGACGCAGAGGTACAGTCCAGGATGTTCGCGGTCTGCTTCTCTGGGAGTTCCTCGAATACATCGTCGAGCTGCGACCGAGGTTCTTCCTGATGGAGAATGTCCGAGGGCTCGTTTCGGCCGCACTGCGCCACCGGCCCATTTCTGACAGGCCAGAGAATGGCGGCCCTCCGCTCTCAAAGGAAGAGCAGCCGGGCTCCGTCTTGCGCGCATTCCTGGAAGACCTGGATAGCAGCGCGCCAGAGTACCGGGTCGACTGCTTCGAGGTAAACGCCGTCAACTACGGAGCGCCGCAATTGCGAGAGCGCTTCCTGATGATTGGGAACAGACTCAATCACCTCGTCGAGTTCCCGGAGCCAACGCACGGACAGTCAGATCGTCCTGACCAGCCGGGACTGTTCGGCGAGCCGCAACTCCTCCCGTATCGGACACTCGGCGATGCCATCCGAGGCTTACGCGAGGCCGACCCGGTCCTCATGGACTTCAGCCCCCGGAAGAAGTCGTACCTCGGGCTCGTCAAGCCCGGGGGCAACTGGCGTACGCTCCCGACCGAGCTCCAGGCCGAATCGATGGGAGCCGCGTTTGACCGCAAAGGGGGGCGCTCAGGATGGTGGCGCCGCCTGAGCTTCGATCTGCCCTGCCCGACTGTCGTGACGATGCCGAACCACGCGGGCACATCGATGTGCCACCCGGAAGAGATCCGAGCGCTAACCTTGCGGGAGTGTGCCCTCGTCCAGGAGTTTCCCGCGGAATGGGAGTTTGCAGGCTCACCGCAAGAACAGTATGCGCAGGTTGGCAACGCTGTTCCCGTCCGCCTCGGGCGCGTGGCCGGGTCTGTCCTCGCCGAGCACTTGGCCAAGGCAGAGTCGGAAGGTTTCCGCACGCGCCCTGGGGACCACCCGCGCATCCGCCTCGTCTACCTGCAATCACACGTCCGCACACGTCAATGGTTCAAGGACGGCCTCGACTTCTCCTGGAGCGACGGCTCGGACAACGATCAGGCCGCGTACCGCCCTCCCAGGACAAGGCGAAAGGTCCGCTCACTTGGCTGAGTCCCGCGCGGTATCCGAAGGTGCACCGGACGCGTTCTACTCGGCGCTCCGGTCCCGCCGCTCGGCGATTGACAACGACGAGCTCATGCCCTTCTTCACCCAATTGGACCAGGCACGAGTTGCAGCGCTCTCTCTGGCGCTGTCCACCTCGGTCTATGAGAAGCTCGGAAGGACCATCAAGAAGCGCCGAAAGCTAGGGGACTATCGAATCAACCCGTACGTCATCATGACGAGCGCGAGCGCGATGGAGCTTTCGGACATCGGTGCGTTCGCTCAATTCTTGGCGTACAGTAAAATTTACGCCGGGCTTGAAACATCATTCGGTCGGTCGATAGAAGCCGATCTCGTTGGAGCTTACCCTATCGGCTCCTCTCAGGGTCATACCTGGGATACTCCCATAGAAAAGCTGGAGGAATTTCATGAGCTGTCAGGACTGTCGAGGGAGAGCAAGGCTCGCGTACGCCGTGAATCTGTTTGGCGAGAAGTTGACAACTCCTGCATAATAGGTGACAGAAGATTCCTCCTGCTTATCAAAAGCGGACCAAATACCATAAACGATACCCAGGTCGAAGCTATGCGATCAGCCATCGCATCGAAGTATAGAGCCTGGCTTTCGGCTACAAGAAGAAGCTATCCCCAAGTCAAATACTTGGATGTCGTCATGGGATTTACCTACGGTACAGACCGTACCACGAACAATAAAGAGGATCAGATCCTGATCAAACTGATGGATTCCGGGTTTGAGGAGGAGGCCCGGTCCACGCTCCCGGGTGTCCTCGTCGATTCGGCAACACGGACCGTGCGCGTGTATAGGCGGATCGGGCGTGACTTCTGGTCGACGGTCGGTAGTCCCGCCAACCCGGACTCGGCGAGATTCGTGTTCTTGGAAGTGCTGTTGAGTCTCGCCAAGGCGCTGGCCGAAGGTCCCGGTCGTCAGCAGCTTGGGGATTGTCTCCAACACAAGCTCACGCAGCTCGCGGCTGCCATCGGCAGCCTGGCGTTCCCCCGAACCTGGCTGCCGGGCTGGGTCCAGACCGATTTCACGGACTCAGAGCTCGTCTGGCTCGCCGCTGCCCTGACCTCGTTCTACGATGAGGGCGCGTAGCTCAGCCGCTGGGACTGGTCAGTCGTGGAACGACCGAAGCTGGACCGGAACTGGGTCTCGACGCACGCCTCTCGCCGGCTAAGTGGCCGGCGGGGACAGGACACGAGGCCAGAAATGCTCCTCCGCCGCTCGCTGCATGCGCTGGGGGCACGCTATCGTCTTCGACGCCCGGTCGGCCCTCGTCTCACGGCCGACGTCGTATTTCTCGGCAGCCGGGTTGCCGTATTCGTGGATGGGTGTTTCTGGCACGGATGCCCGGTCCACGGGCGAAAGACATTCCAGGGGCCCAACCGGGAGCGGTGGCTCGTTAAGATGGCGAGCAACCGTGAGCGGGATGCCAGAGCGACAGCAACCGCGGAAAGCTCTGGCTGGCGCGTCCTACGGCTCTGGGAGTGTGAGATCGTCGCGGACCCGGGGAGATCCGCGCAGCGAGTGCTGGACGCGGTGCGGCAGCCAACCCACGGACGGTACCGAAGAGGCTCTCGCGCTCTCCCCCCCGATGCACCCCAGGCCCCCGGGTACCAGAGGCTCGAGATGCGGTCCCAGACCGCGGAAACACCCGGGGACTATACGGTCTCGCAGCCCACCACCGGGGCCAATCCGAGGCACGAGACCGACATACAGCCGTCGCACCGTGAACCCGCCCAGTCTGCCCAGGACAATCAATCAGTCCCACCTCCCGAACGAGCCGTAGCCGGGGTGGGCGAAGCGGTTCGGCACCTCCACGAGGGCGCGTGACTTGCCAGGCCACGGCCGATCCATCCGCCGCCTTCGAGCCCTGGCTTGCACAGCGGGCCGACGTAGTGGGCATCTCCCACAATCTGGCGGCAGTCATCCGGCTGCTTGGGGCGGTGCTGGCCGAGCAGCACGACGAGTGGCAGATCGGCCGACGCTCCTTCAGCGCCGAGCCGCTGGTCAAACTCACCAGGGAGGTGCCGAGGGAGCCGCCGACCCTGCTGGCGGCGCACTGAACGGGACGACCCGCTCGCCTGCTCGGTCCGATCGAAGACACCTCGCGGCGTCCCTGGCGTTCGCCGGTGTCCATCCCTACCGCAACCACGCCGCGACCGAGCGCTTCGTTCAGGACTCTTCATCTCGCAGGTCCACCCACGCCGTCATACGGGGCTGATCTCCCACTCCGCGAGTTGTGTGCCCTCTGCCCGTGAGATCCTCCGCGATCAGCACGTCGCCTGGCCCGAACCGGGCTGCGCTCCCATCTGCCAGTCCGATCTCCCACCCGCCTGATAGGGTGATGACGTACCTGGGCCCTGCCGCGGGGTGCCAATCGACGAAGAAACCAGGCTCCTTCATCTGAAAATACGTCTGCTTCGCGGCGCGTGGTGAGAAGAGCTCCGGGTGCGCGTCGAGTGGCAGCTCCTCGGCGTGCGACTCGCCGTCTGCACCTGTGTAGAGCCGAACGATCACGATCTACCTCCTCCCGCACTGGACCAGTCCAGGACAAGAACAGTACTTCCGAACTGGTCTTTCGGCCGGCGTGCCGGCACACCCGTCTCGCGCACACTTGAGAGAAGCAGCGTGGGCCGCTGAGGGTCGGCAGCAGACCGACGGGAGACCACGATGCAGCTCACTCGAATCTCAGTGTATCGGCCGGTGGTGGCGCTCACCCTGGCGTGCGCTGTGCTCCTCTTCGGCGTCGCCAGCTACGCCTCCCTGGGCCTGGAGCAGAACCCTCAGATCGACCTGCCCATCGTTACGGTGCAGGTCGTCTATCCGGGCGCGAGCGCTCGGACCGTCGAGGAGCAGGTGACCCGGCGCGTCGAGGACGCCATCGCCGGGCTGGGCAACATCAAGACGCTCAGCTCCATCTCGCAGACCGGCCTGGCCACCATCACCGTCGAGTTCCGCGAGGGCGTCAACGGAGACACGGCCGCGAACGACGTCCAGCGGCGGGTCAGCGGCATTCGCCGCGACCTGCCGAGCGACGCCGAGGAGCCGAGCTACCTCAAGCTCGACCTGAACGACGTTCCGATTCTCTACCTGGCGGTCACCTCGCCCTCGGCCGACGCGACGAGCCTCTACCGCGTGGCCGACCAGCAGGTCCGCCCTCGCCTGGAGACGGCCGACGGGGTGGGGCACGTCGTCGTGGCCGGCGGGCAGGAGCCGGAGGTCCAGGTGGAGATCCTGCCGGAGAAGCTCCGGGCGTACGGCCTCTCCATCGATGACGTCGCCAGCGCCGTTCGGTCCCAGTTCGTGAGCATCTCGGGCGGTGAGGTCAGAAGCGGCGCGGGAGCGGCGACCCGCCAGGCGACGCTCAGCATCGACTCGCGCGAGACGAGTCTGGCATCCCTCGGCGCTTTGCCTGTCCAGACCACGGATGGCGCGTCGACGGAGCTCCGGAACGTCGCGCGGATCTACCTGGGTGGCAAGGAGGCAACGGAGCTCCTACGGGTCAACGGCCAGCCGGCCGTCGGCCTGCTGGTGTTCAAGCAGTCCAGCGCCAACATCACCCAGACGGCGGACGCGGTGCTGCCGCTGGTCAGCCGGATTGACGACGAGCTGCCAGACGGATTCCAGCTCCAGGTTGCCGTGGACCAGAGCACGGCCGTGCGCGAGACGGTCGCTGACGTCGAGAACGAGCTGCTGCTGGCAGCGCTCATCACCGGGACCGTGCTGTTCTTCTTCCTGCACAGCCTGCGCTCTACCTTGATCGTGCTGCTGGCGATTCCGGCCTCGCTGCTGGTGGCGCTGATCGTCATGAAGCTCGCCGGGCTCACCCTGAACGCGATGTCGTTGATCGGTTTGACGACGGCCATCGGCGTGCTGGTGGACGACAGCATCGTCGTGCTGGAGAACATCTTCAGCCACCTGGAGCGTGGCACGGAGCCGAAGCGCGCCGCGGTGGACGGGCGGGCGGAGATCGGCCTGGCAGCCGTCGCGATCACCCTCGTCGACGTGGCGGTCTGGGGCCCCATCATCTTCATCTCCGGCATCACAGGCGCCTTCCTGAAGCACTTCGCCATCGTCATGGTCGCCGCCACGCTGGCCTCGCTGCTCGTCAGCTTCACCCTGACGCCCCTGATCGCCTCCCGCTGGCTCGGGGCCAATCAGCAGCGCTCCCTGCTCGGCAGGATCGGCGCCTTCTGGGAGCCGCTGTACCACCTGGGCGCATGGCTCTATCGTCACGTGCTGCACTGGTCGCTGCGGCATCGCCCGGTCGTGCTGGTCCTGGCCGCGCTGGTGTTCGGCTTGAACGGCATGATTCTTCCCCAGCTCGGCACCGAGTTCGTGCCGGAGACCGACCGGGAGAGCGTCACGCTGGTGGGCGAGCTGCCCGCCGGCACGGCGCTGGAGGCGTCCGATCAGGTCGCCCGCCGCTGGGAGGCGGCACTGCTGGACCGCGTTCACTTCCCGGAAGTCCAGACGGTGTACGTCGACGTGGGCCGGGGCGACTCTGACTTCGAGCGAGAGCCGCGGTTCATCGCCGTGACGCTTGGCCTGACCCGACCCGGCAGCCGGCAGCGCACGAGCATGGAGATCGGGAAGCAGGCTGCCAGGGCTGGCCAGGAAGCCGTCCCCGAGCTGCGGGCGCACATCGGCGGCGACCGAGCCGGCGGCTCGGGCCAGCCGGTCCAGATCCGCCTGTTTGGTGACGACCTCGACGGATTGACCCAGCTCTCGCGGGACGTTCAGGCGCGGCTCGCCAGCCTCCCGGAGCTGTCGGACGTCACGAACGGCGTGGCCGCGGCGCCGGAACTGGTCGTCAGACCCGACCCTCGCCGGCTGCTGGACCTCGGGATGAGCACGGCGACCATTGGCAACGCGGTGCGTGTGGCTTACCAGGGGGCTGTGGTCGGCCGCTGGGCCGACACGACCGGCAAGGAATGGGACGTGCGCGTCCGCCTGCCGGACCGCCTGCGCTACGACCCTTCCGCGGTCGGCAAGCTGCCGCTGGCGCGCCGCGGCGAGAGCATGCTGACGCTCGACCAGGTTGCCAGCCTGCGCATGGAGGACCGTCCCTCTCGGATCACCCGGGTGAACCGCCAGCGCGTCGTCCTGATCGGCGCGGAGCCGGCTGCCGTGCCGCTGGGCACGGCCATGGAGGCGGTGAAGACCTCGCTGAGCACGACGACCCTCCCAGCCGGTGCGCGCTGGTCATTTGCCGGCCAGGGCGAGGAGCAGCAGAGCTCCTTCGACCAGCTCGGCAAGGGGCTGGCGATCTCCATTCTGCTGATGTACCTGGTGCTGACCGTGCTCTACGAGAGCGTGATCTACCCGCTTCTGATCATCACGGCCTTGCCGCTGGCCACCGTTGGCGCCTTTCTTGGCTTGCTGCTGTTCCACCAGACGCTGAGCGTGCCGTCGTTCATCGGGCTCATCGCGCTGTTCGGTCTGGTTGGCAAGAACAGCATCCTGCTCGTCGATCGCGCCAACGACCTGCGCCGGCACGGCGTCGATCGGACCGCGGCGCTGGAGCAGGCCGGCCAATCCCGGCTGCGGCCGATTCTCATGACGTCGGCCGTGCTAATCCTGAGCATGCTCCCAGTCGCGTTGAAGCTGGGCGAGGGGGGCGAGGAGCGGGCGCCGCTCGGGGCTGTGATCGTGGGTGGCATGGCCACCTCCACCCTGCTCTCACTGCTCTTCGTGCCGGTGGCCTATACCTACTTCGACAGCTTCCAGGCCCTCCTGGGCCGGCTGTTCCGCTGGCGACCCCGGCCCTTCGGCCGGCGGTCGGCTCCGCGGACATCGCCCCCTCGCTCCCCGGTGACCGTCACACCGGGCTCTGTGGCCCGCGCGGTCGTCCTGTCCTCCGAGCCGGTCCGGTCGCCGCGGCGCACTGGTTCACACCAGCGGCCGGCGCCAGATACTCTCCGAGGAGGGCTGTGCCGATGAACGCGCTGCTGGACCTCCTGCTACAGCCCGTCGTGCGAGCTGGCGAATGGGTCAGCCTGGCGAGTGGATTGCCCCGAATGGTCGGGGTGGTTGGCGTTGCCCTGGTGGTAGTCCTGATCATCGCGCTGTTCTTGCAGGCCGCCTGTGTGCCGGTGGGCGACGTGGAGACCGCGGTCGACAACCCTCCGGGTCTGGATCTACCTTCCGCCCGATACCTGCTCGGCGATCACGCGGCTATCGGCCACGTCACGGCGAGCCGGGGGGAGGCCGAGCTCGCCTCGCTTCGCGATGGGTGGGCAGCGCTCATCGCGGACGAACCGGACGAACCGGCTCCAGACTTCAGTGGTGCCCCGCGTCGTGCACAGGCGAAGCCGCGGGAGCGAATCGCACCCGGTGAGGTGCAGGAGCTCCCGGTGGACGTGAAGCGGCTGGAGTTCCTGAGATGGCTGATCCAGAGCG
Source organism: Chloroflexota bacterium (assembly GCA_020850915.1). The sequence goes on from JADZDV010000037.1 coordinate 10,033, forward strand.
GCAGGCTCGAAGGGTAGGACGCGCCGCGTACGCCGACGCGGCGCCGTCCACCGGCTCCCTTCCGGCGGCCTCCTGCCCGCGTCTCTCCTGGCCTGCTACCGTTAGGGGCACCGTTCAGGTACAGAGGCCAGCCTTCAGGAGGTCACACCGTTGAGTCAGGTCGCCGATCGTGAGATCGGGGCTGCCCGCCGCCGCGTCGAGGATCCCCGCCTCGTCCAGGGGCAGGGAGCCTACGTGGATGACATTCGCCTGCCCGGCACGCTGGACGTCGCCTTCGTCCGTGGCCCGCACGCCCACGCCCGCATCCTCTCCGTAGACATTGCCGCCGCGGCCGGCGCGCCCGGCGTCCGGGCGGTCTGGACCGGCGCGGACGTCGTGAGCGCCCAGCCAATGCCGGTCTGGGGCATCGGCGAGCAGATGGCGCTTACACCCCAGCCGCCCCTTGCGCGGGACAAGGCGACCTGCGCCGGCTACCCCGTGGCGGCCGTCGCCGCCGAGAGCCGCTACCTCGCCCGCGACGCAGCCGACCTGGTCGAAGTCGAGTACGAGCCGCTGCCGGCCGTGACCACCGTCGAGCAGGCGCTGGCGCCAGACGCGCCGCTGCTCTACCCGGAGCTCGGCTCGAACGAGGCGTACCACTATACAAAGGAAGCCGGCGACGTGGACGGCGCGTTCGCCCGCGCGGACCGCACCGTCTCCATCCGCATCCAGCACTCCCGCGTGGCCCAGATCCCCATGGAGGCCCGCGCCATCCTCGCCAGCTACGATCGCGAGGCGGACCTACTGACCGTCTGGCGTGGCACCCAGTCGCCCCACGTCACCAGGAACGCTCTCTCCATCGCCCTCGGACGCCCCGAAGAGGGCATTCGGGTCATCGCGCCGGACGTTGGCGGCGCCTTCGGCTCGAAGGCCCCGGTCTACCCGGAAGACGTTGCTGTCGTCATGCTCGCCATGGCCCTCGGCGCCCCCGTCCGCTGGATCTCCAGCCGGATGGAGGACCTCCAGCTCAACATGCAGGGGCGGGATCACTGGGACGAGGTGGAGGCGGCCTTCACGAACACGGGTGTCATCACGGCCCTCAAGACCCGCTCGCTCACGAACTTCGGCTGTATCGCCATGATGACGACGGCCATGCCGCCGATCCGCATCCCGGCCTACGCCACCGGCGCCTACCGCATCCCGGCCATCCGCTCCGAGATGATCGCGGCCTACACCACCACTGCCCCTACCGGGCCGTACCGCGGCGCCGGCCGTCCGGAGGCGGCGTACATTGCCGAGCGCGTGGTCCACGAGGTGGCGCGCGCCCTGGAGGTCGATCCCACCGAGATCCGCCGCGAGAACTTCCTCCAGCCGGACGACTTCCCCTACACCACTCCCAACGGCGCCTTCTATGACAGCGGTGACTACGAGCGTGCGATGGACCGCGCCCTCGAGCTGCTGGACTACCGAGTCGAGCGCCAGCGCCAGCGCGAGGCGCGCGCTCGCGGAGAGCTGGTGGGGATCGGGACCGCCTCGACCGTCGAAGTCAGCTCCACCGCCTGGGAGAGCGGCGCCATCGAGGTCCAGCCGGACGGGACGATCGTCGCCCGGACCGGCTCGTCTCCCCACGGCCAGGGACACGAGACGAGCTTCGCCCAGGTCATCGCGGACTACCTCCAGGTGCCGTTCGAGTCGATCCGGCTCGTCCACGGCGACACCGCCACCACGCCCTACGGCCTCGGCACCGGCGGCAGCCGCGGCATGTCGCTCGGCGGCAGCGCCCTGGCGCAGGCCTCGGAGGAGATCAAGAAGAAGGCGCTCCAGGTGGCCGCGGCGCTGCTCGAGGTCTCCGTGGACGACCTCGTCTACGAGCGGGCCAGCGTCCAGGTGGCCGGCGCGCCGGAGCGCCGCCTGACCCTGGCGGAGATCGCCCGGGCCGCCGAGCAGGGCGTCGGGCTGCCGCCCGGTGAGCAAGGCCTGACCTACGACGGCCGCTTCAATCCGGGCAAGGACTCCGTCCCCTTTGGCACGGCGCTGGCCGTGGTGAAGGTCGATCCGGAGACCGGTAAGGTGGACCTGCAGCGACTGGTCGTGGTGGACGACTGCGGCACCATCGTCAACCCGCTGCTCGTCCAGGGGCAGCTCCACGGCGGTCTTGCCCAGGGTGTCGGACAGGCGCTCTACGAGCGTGTCGTCTATGACGAGAACGGCCAGCTTCAGACGGCCACGCTGCTCGACTACGCAGTCCCCACGGCCCGCATGCTCCCGGAGTACGAGCTCGGCTTCACCGAGACGCCCTCGCCGTACAACCCGCTGGGCTCGAAGGGCGTCGGCGAGTCCGGGTGTGTCAACGGTCCGCCGGCCATCGTCAACGCCGTGCTGGATGCCCTCGCCCCCCTTGGCATCACCAACCTCGACATGCCGCTCAGCGAGCACCGCGTCTGGCAGGCGATCCAGGCCGCGAAGCAGCGACGCTGAGTCCGCTGGAGCGAGTGCGCTAGACTCGTAGTGCCCAGCAGCACGTATCGCGGGGAGTCTCCCAATGGCAGTTCAGACTCAGACGAAGCCCAGCAGGCAGCCCCTGAAGACCGTTCCAAAGGGCGTCATGCACGTCCCGGTCACTCCCTTCAAGGACGACCTATCAGTTGACTACGCCACCTTCGAGAAGCTGGTGGACTGGCATGTTCGCCAGGATCCCTCATCGCTGTGCGTGATCCTGCACATCGCCGAGTCCGTGAGCCTGACGAAGGACGAGCACGAGCAGCTCATCACGTCGTCCGTTCGCGTCACCAACGGCCGCCTGCCAGTCATCGCCAACGTCAGCATGGCGGGCACAGACCAGGCGATCGACCTGGCGCGCCACTCCGAGAAGGTCGGCGCGGACGGCATCATCTGCCTCGCGCCGTACTACTGGCCGGTGCCGGAGGAGGCGCTCTACGAGCACTTCGTCCGGGTCGCCACGGCCACCGATCTGCCGTTCATGATCTACAACTCGCCGATCTTCCAGGGCACCAGCCTGTCGCCGAAGCTCCTCGTCCGACTGATCGAGCGGCTGCCGAACTTCATCGGCGAGAAGGAGGCGAGCCACAACTTCGAGTACTTCATCGAGGCGCGCAAGGCGACGCAGGCGGTGCGGCCGGAGTTCGGCGTCATCCTGGGCGTCGAGTACATCATCCCGTCCGTCTCGATGGGCGGCGTCGGCTCGATGTCGATCGCCGGTGGCGTGACGCCGCGGATGATGCAGCAGCTCTACGACCTCTGCGCCGAGGGCAAGTTCAAGGAGGCGCTGCCGCTCCAGGACAAGGCCTCGCACTTCTGGCAGATCTTCAAGCCGGAGTACCCCGCGCCGATCAAGGTGGCGATGGAGATGATGGGCCGCCCGGTGGGCCCGGTCCGCGGCCCGATGCGCAACCTGACCGATGGGCAGAAGGCGACGCTCCGCAAGGAGCTCGAACGGCTCGGCGTCTTCGACGGCAGCGAACCGTTCGGCTGGTAAGCGAAGACCGTACCGCGGCTGGACCGAGGAAGAGCCCCTCGGTCCGGCCGCTTCTTTCCCCCCTCCGCCACGCCGGCGGCCCGGCGTCTCAGCCGCGGAGCGCCGCGATCAGCCAGGCGCGTGAGCCGAGGAGGACGCCCTCGCTCGTCTCGTGCGCGTTCAGCGCCATGCGCAGGTTCTCGAGCGCCCGCGCTTTCGCCGCCTCGTCGAGCTGCTCGGTCAGACCTTTGACCGGCCCGATAGTGTGCGCCCAGTTGTACGCGTCGTCCGCGTCGGCGCCGAGGTACATCGGCTCGGCCACGTCCTCCAGAGCGACGTCCTCGAACCCGGCCTTCCTCAAGAAGCGACGCACGTCGTCTGGCTGCGCCAGCCCGAACGGCCCCGGGACACCGAGCGGCGGCTCCGGCAGCGTCCGGCCCATCGCCAGCGCGTCACGGATCGCCAGCATCCATTCGTTGCGCCGCGGCTCCTGCCAGGCGAGGAGCGCAAGTCGTGCGCCCGGTCGTAGGGCGCCCCTGATGTTTCGAAACGCCGCCACCGGGTCATCGAAGAACATCGCGCCGAACCGGCTGATCGCCAGATCGAACGTCTGCCTCTCGAACGGGTACACCTGGGCGTCAGCCTGCACGAACCGCGCGTTCGAGATCCCATCCGCCTGACTGCGCTGCCTCGCCACCGCCAGCATCGGCCCGGACAGGTCCACCCCCAGGGTCTCGCCCGTCTCGCTTCGCAGCGCCGCCTGACGGGTCGTCTCGCCGCAACCGCACCCGATGTCGAGCACGCGCTCCCCTGTGAGGATGCCCGCGGCGTCCAACAGGCGGACGCCATACCGGCGCGCCGACGCGTCGTACCTCGATGCGTGCTCCGCCCAGCGCTCCCCCTCCTCACCATCCCACGCGCGCGTCATCTCGACGTTCGCGACCGCGCCCAGCCGATGCTCTCCGCCCGCCTCGCTGTCCATCCTGGACC
>JADZDV010000038.1 GCA_020850915.1 Chloroflexota bacterium
ATGGAGTTGACCGTCGAGCGTGGGACGGGGTACCTGCAGTCCGACGGGCGGGAGCAATTGTCGCTCGGCGTGATCCCGGTGGACGCGATCTTCACGCCGGTGCGACGGGCGAACTACACCGTTGATCAGACGCGTGTTGGCGCCCGCGCCGACCTGGATCGGCTCACGGTCGAGCTGCAGACCGACGGCACGATTCGGCCGACGGATGCGCTGGCGCAGGCGGCCACCCTGCTGATCGATCGCTTCGGGATCATCGCCGACCTGACCCGCGGAGGCCGCGACCGCGCGAAGCCGTCGCTGACAGGGGGCAGCGTGCCGCCGCACATCGCGGAGATGCCGATCGAGCAGTTGGAGCTGTCGCAGCGAACGTACAACTGCCTCAAGCGGTCGCAGATCACCAAGGTTGGGCAGATTCTCGAGCTCACGACAGACGACCTGCTGCGGCTGCGGAACTTTGGCAAGAAGTCGCTCGAGGAGCTACGCGACAAGCTGAAACAGCACAACCTCGCGCTGACCGGCTCTGGTGCCGAGGCCGGCGATGACCAGGAAGAGGACGAGGATCTGTCCGTCCAGGCTGGCGATGGCGAGCTGGCTGAGGACGCCGGCCAGCCAGCCGCGGCGGAGACCAGCTTCCCGGATGAGCTCGACGAGGATCTCGTCGACGAAGAGCAGGAAGAGGAAGCGCTGGGGCACATTGGTCGGCGGCGGCAGGGCATCGGCGACGAGTAGTAGAGGAGGCACTGAGAGGTGAGACATCGACTCAGCGGGAGGAAGCTCGGTCGCGACACCAGCCACCGGTTGCACCTGCTGCGCAACCAGGCGACCGACCTCTTCCGCTACGAGCGAATCCAGACGACTGAGGCCAAGGCCCGGGAAGTGCAGCGCCTGGCGGAGAAGATGGTGACGCTTGCGAAGGCCGGCGATCTGCACTCTCGCCGGCAGGCGTACGCCACGTTGTTCGACCCGAGGATCGTGGACAAGCTGTTCATGGAGCTGAAGCCGCGGTTTGGCGAACGGCGGGGCGGACACACCCGGCTGGTCAAGCTTGGCGCCCGCCCGAGAGATGGCGCGCCGATGGCCGTGCTGGAGCTGGTGTTCTAGATGCCGTGCCGCCGCGTGTCGTCCGGCTTGTCATCGCCTACGAGGGAACGCGCTACCAGGGGTTCGGCTTGCAGCCGGGTCTGCCGACGGTGCAGGCGGAGCTGGAGCGGGCGCTGGGCGACGTGCTGGGACACGCGGTGCGTGTGACGGCGGCTGGTCGGACAGACGCTGGCGTGCACGCGGAAGGGCAGGTCGTCTCGTTCCGGACGGTCTCGCCCGTACCGGCGCGCGCGTTGCCGCGGCTGGTGAATGCCAGCCTGCCGATGGACGTGGTGGCGCGGGAAGCGGAGGACGCGGCATTGGGTTTTGACGCCCGGCGCTCGGCGCTGCGGCGAACGTACCGGTACAGCGTGTGGACGGCCGAGGTGCAGAAGCTCTGCTCGCGGCGATACGGCCATCAGGTGACCGAGCCGTTGGACGTGGCCGCGATGAACGCGGCGGCGCACGCCCTGGGCGGCGTCCACGACTTCAGCTCGTTCATCAGCGGCGTGGCGGAGGAGCCGCGGCCGCGATCGCCCGTGCGTCGGATGCTCGAGGCGCGGTGGCGCCGGCAGGGTGAGTGGCTGCACTTCACCTGCACGGCGAACGCGTTTGGAAGGCACATGGTCCGGGGTATCGCGGGAACGCTGCTCTGGGTTGGTCAACGGCGTGTGACGCCGGAGGGGTTTGCCGGCATCCTGGAAGCGCGAGACCGGCGCGCGGCAGGCCCAAACGCTCCGGCGAAGGGATTGACGCTACAGCGGGTTGATTACCCGCGGCAGGAGAGCTTGCAGGGATGAAGACATTTACGCCCAAAGCCTCCCAGATCAACCGGAGCTGGCACGTCATCGACGCGTCAGACCGAACGCTGGGGCGGCTTGCAACGGAGGTCGCGACGTTGCTTCGCGGGAAGCACAAACCGACCTTCGCGCCACACATGGATTCCGGCGACCACGTCGTCGTGGTAAACGCCGAGCGTATCCAGGTGACCGGGCGAAAGCTCCAGCAAAAGGTGTATTACCGCTATTCCGGGTACCCCGGCGGATTGAAGTCCCGAACGCTGGAGCAGCAGTTGGCAAAGTTCCCGGACCGGGTCGTCGAGGCAGCCGTCAGAGGCATGCTGCCGCGGAACGCGCTCGGGCACCAGATAATCAAGAAGCTGCACATCTACGCTGGCCCAACCCACCCGCATGAGGGTCAGGTGGCGCAGCTTGGAGCGAAGGAGAGCGAAGCGTGAGGGAGCGGGGGAACCCCGGAAGAGCCGCGTTCTCGGCGATTGGCCGTCGGAAGACGAGCATCGCTCGGGTGGTGCTGCAGCCCGGGACGGGCAACATTACGATCAATGGCAAGCCGCTGGAGGAGACCTATACCCGGCCGCTGCTCCAGATGGCGGTCAGCCGGCCGCTGCGGGTGACCAACACCATCGGCTCGCTCAATATGATCGCGACCGTCCAGGGTGGTGGGGTCACTGGTCAGGCGGGCGCGATCAGCCACGCGGCAGCCCGAGCGCTGCTGAAGCTCGACGAAAGCCACAAAGCCGTGCTGCGCCAGGACGGACTGCTCACACGCGACTCGCGCATGAAGGAGCGGAAGAAGTACGGTCTGAAGCGGGCGCGCAAGGCGCCGCAGTACACCAAGCGGTAGTACACCAGGCGCTGACTCGCGCCGCGCCACGCGCGAGACTGTCCAGCAGAGCCCCGAGGCAGGACCAACACTCTCCAGCCTCGGGGCTCTGTCGCTGTCCGGCGGATGCGTCAGGCCATCCGCGGTCCGACGTATCGGTTCTAGCCGGAGTCGGGCGCACCCCGTGGGGCGTCAGCCGATGTAGAGGAGGAGGGTGCTGAGGGCCACCCAGGCGACGAGGGTGGCGAGGAGGGGGCGGTCGGTGAGGAGGACGTCTTCTGGGCTGCCGCCAGTGTGCTTGACCCGGACGAGGAAGAGGTAGCGGAAGAGGCCGTAGATCACCAGCGGGATCGTCAGCATCATCGAATCGTTCCGAGGCAGGTTCTGCGCGGAGAAGGTGTAGAGAGAATAGGCCATGATGGCGCCGGCGACGACGATGACAATGAGCTGGTCAAGCAGGTCCACGGTGTACTCGCGGAGGTTCTTGCGGTGCGATTGGGCACCATCCGCGAGGCTGACAAGCTCGTGACGCCGCTTGGCGAGGCCAATGAAGAGGGCGGCCAGGACGGTACAGACGTACAGCCATGGCGAGACCCGGACGCCGATCGCCACCGCGCCGCCGGCCGCGCGGAGCACGAAGCCTCCGGCTATAGCGAAGAGGTCTACCAGGACGATGTCCTTGAGCCCGGCGGAGTAGACGAGGGTGAGGCAGAGGTAGGCCAGCGCAACGATGGCGAACTGCAGCCGTATGGAGAAGGCGAGGGCGAGGGCAGAGCTGGCCAGACCGACGGCGAAGAGCCAGGCCACCGGTGGCTTGATCGCGCCGCTCGCGATGGGCCGAAAGCGTTTGGCCGGGTGCAGGCGGTCGGCCTCGGCGTCACGCAGGTCGTTGATCAAGTAGCCAGCGGAGGAGAGCAGGCAGAAGGCCACGAGGGCCTCGGTGGCGATGAGCATCGCCTCGAAATTGAAGGCGTTGTGGGAGAAGATGGCGCCGACGAAGACGATGAGGTTCTTCGTCCACTGTTTCGGACGCAGCGCCTTGACGAGGGACTTCACGTTCACGCCGAAGCTGGCTCCCCGTTCGACCGTGGCATCGGCGGTGGAGCGCTGCCACCCAGCGTCACCAGATCGACCAGATCCACAACCCCCGGATGAGCCGTGAAGGCTCGTCGTAGTGCTGTCCACTGTTCAACCTCCGAGACACGACCGCGCAGCACGACAACGCCGTCCGCGCACTCTGCACTGACACCTCTTCGCACGCTGTCAGGCAGGCCGGCGAGGACGGCGTCCAGGTCGGGGCGCTGGACGGGGCGGCGCGCAGGCGGCCGAGGCCGAGCCAGCTGGCGCCAGCCGAGGCCCAGGATCACCGCGCCGAGACACGCGAGATAGAGAGGTCTTCTGAGTAGCCCCATGAATTGCGAGCGGGCGGCTGTACGAAAGATCATCGCGAAGTTCAGGATAACAAGTGCTGAAGAGGTGACGCGATTCGTCTTCGATCTCCAGCGCGCACTTGCGAGCGAGCGATCGGGTGATGGGAAGTGGGTCCGCGGCACGCCATCGGCCTCCGTGCTCGTGCTGATTCAGCTCACGCTGGAGCCAGGGTGCGATCTCGGTTGACGAAGAAGACGCTGAAACGTTAAGGTCTGAGCGTACGTCAGGCAGTGTAAGACAAGGGCTAGTGGGCCGCGGCGACGTGGCTGCGCCCCGGATCGACCGCCAGCTTCGAGAGCAGGAAGTACGGAGAAGAACCCCACGTGCTGAGAATTCGTCTGCGCCGAACGGGCGCCAAGAAGCAGCCGCGCTATCGCGTTGTCGTCGCCGAGTCTTCCGCGCCGCGCGATGGCGCCTACGTCGAGATCATCGGCCACTACAACCCTCAGACGGACCCCTCGACGATCTCCCTGGATCTGGGGAAGACGCGGGAATGGCTCTCGAAGGGCGCCACGGCAAGCGATCGAGTCGTGAGACTGATAGCGCACGCTGAACGCGATGCTGCTGCTAGACTCGCCGTAGCCCTGGCCGAGCCTCCTGCCGCGGCATCACTGGCGGCGACCCAGGCTGCGCCAGTGGCTGGCGAAGAGATCGCGGAGCTGCTCGTCCCCCAGGACGCGGAGACTGCCCAGGACGCGGAGGGCGCCAAGCCTGTCGTCGCGGAGAGCGGAGCGGCGTCCGAGGCCGAGCGTGAGGCTGAGGAATCGGACCGAGCGTAGCGGGTGGCAGTGTGAGCATCAGCGAGCTGATCGACTATGTTGCGAAGGGGCTGGTGGAGCACCCTGACCAGGTGCAGATTGAGGAAGTCCCGTCCGGCCGCATGACCGTTTTCGAGATTTCGGTGGCCGAGGATGACGTCGGAAAGATCATCGGGCGACAGGGCAAGATCATCCGAGCGCTCAGGACCGTCGTCAAAGCATCCGCGACGCGCAACGGCGTCCGGGTTGACGTGGACGTCGTCTAGCCCGAGTGAGCGCACGCCTCACCTGATACCGGACGCGCCCTTCAGCCGGGGCGGGATCGAGGAGGTGTACCGCGGGCGAGCACACGGGTCGCCTGATACCGGTCGCGCGGGTCGTGCGGCCGCACGGCCTGAGGGGCGAGGTCGTTTGCGACCTGTTGACAGACTTTCCGGAACGCTTTGCGCGGACGACGGAGCTGCACCTTCGTGGGCAGCGCGAGCCGCTGACAGTGGAGGCGAGTCGGCTCGAGGGGGATAGAGTCGTCCTGAAGCTCGCCGGGGTCGCGAGCCGAGAGCTTGCCGACGCGCTCCGTGGCGCGGAGCTTTCGGTGACCGAGGAGATGCTGGTGGAGCTGCCGCCGGGCAGCTACTACTGGCACCAGCTCGTGGGACTGCGGGTCGAAACGGAAGAGGGCCGCCCGCTGGGACGCTTGACAGAAGTGCTGCGGACCGGGGCGAACGACGTCTACGTGGTTCGCGGCGAGCATGGCGAGCTGTTGCTGCCCGCCATCGCGGAGGTGGTGCGCGGCGTGGATCTCGGCTCGGGGCTGATGCGTGTTCGGCTGCTCCCGGGCCTGGAGGGCTGAGGCATGACGCGTCCACGAGTGTACCGAGCCGAGGCGATTGTCCTGCGGCGGACCAATCTTGGTGAGGCGGACAAACTGCTCGTCCTGTTGACGAGGGCGAGCGGCAAGGTGCGCGTGGTGGCGCGCGGCGCGCGGCGACCTGGGAGCAGATTTGGTGGGAACCTCGAGCTGTTCTCGCTGGTGGATATCCTGCTGGCACGGGGCCGGGAGCTGGACGTTGTGACGCAGGCGGAGAGCCGCGAGTCCTATCGCCACCTGCGTGAGGACCTGCTCGCGACATCGTACGCGTTCTCTCTGGCCGAGATCACCGATCTACTGCTGGCGGAGCGGGACGACGCCCAGCCGGTCTTCCGCCAGCTCCAGCTTGCCCTTCGGGCGCTGGACAGGGGGCAGGCGACCGACCTGGTGGGCGGCCACTACCTGCTGGCCGTGCTGCGCCAGGTTGGGTACGGGCCTGAGCTGTTTGCCTGCCTCATCTGCCAGGAGCCGCTGACGCCGGTCACGAACTTCCTTGCGTTGGAGCAGGGCGGGGTGCTCTGCCCGCCCTGCAGCGCCCAGCGAGGCGAGGCTCGGCCGATCGACGCCGAGGTGCTGAAGGTGTTGCGGCACCTGGCGCGCACAGAGGACCCGGCAGACCTGCATCCCCGGCTGCCGGTGTCGACCGTCGCGGAATGCGAGCGGCTCATCCGGGCATTTGCTGAGTACCATCTGGAGCGGAGACTGCGAACGCCGGAGTTCATTGCACGCGTTCGTGACGCGGCGAGGGGCAGTTCGACGGCCGCGGGCCTCGTATAATCGGCGCACCCTGCCCGGAGAGTGGTGTTGCCAGAACCGAAAGCTGACCGTCGGGCGCTGTATCTTCGCTGGCGACCAGCGCGCTTTGCCGACGTGGTGGGCCAGGAGCCCGTCGTTCGGACGCTTCGGAACGCGGCGGCGAGCGGGCGGCCAGGACACGCCTACCTGCTGTGCGGTCCGCGAGGGACCGGCAAGACCAGCCTGGCGCGCATCTTCTACCGCGCTGTGAACTGCCTGAACCCAGAGGTCGGCGACCCCTGCGGCGTCTGTACCTCCTGCGAGGCCGCGCTGCACGGTCGAGCGATGGACCTGGTGGAGATCGATGCGGCGTCGAATCGCGGCATTGACGATATCAGGCAGCTTCGCGAGCGGGTGTCGTTCTCCCCTACTGACGCGCGCTACCGTGTCTACATCGTGGACGAGGCGCACGAGTTGACGGCACCAGCATGGGACGCCTTCTTGAAGACGCTCGAGGAGCCGCCGGCGCACACCATCTTCGTGCTGGCAACGACCGAGGCGCACAAAATACCTGGAACGATCGTCTCCCGCTGTCAGCGGTTCGATCTGCGGCGGATCCCCGCCGCGGAGATTCGCAAGCAGCTTGCGCGCATCGCGCTCGACGAGGGGCTGGATGTGCAGGAGGGCGCGCTAGAGCGGTTGGCCCGAATGGGCAAGGGTGGTTTGCGGGACGCGATCAGCCTGCTGGACCAGGCGGCGGCGTACGGAGGCGGGCGAGTGGACATCGCCGCGCTGCGGGACATGCTCGGATTGGCGGACCCGGCGACGCTCCAGGGGCTGGTGGAGGCGGTGGTGGGGAAGGACGCTGGCGGCGCGCTCGTGGCCGTGGCGGACATGCTCGAGAACGGCGCCGACCTGCGTCTCTCGGCGGACGAGATGACGACCTACGTGCGCGGACTGACGCTGCAGCAGGCGGGGGCGGCGCAGGCGCTGCGCGAAGAGCTTGCGCCGGAGGAGCTCGAGTGGCTCGCGGGCCTCGAGCGGCGGGCGGACGGACCACGCCTGCGCCAACTGCTGCTGACGGTCTCCGAGGCGCTGGCCAGGGTACGGGACGCGGCGCAGTTCCAGCTTCAGTTCGAGCTGGCGCTGCTCGAAGCATGCGACGCTGCCGCCACGGGCGAGACCGAGCAGCGCTCCACGACAGCAGCACCAGGCCCGCGTCGACCGGCTCGTGCGACGTCAGCGGACGACGTCCCGAGTCCGGGGACCGTCTCGGCGCCTCCGACACGGGTGGTCTCGTCCGGCGAGGCGAGCAGCGCTGACGATGCATCGGGCTCCGAACGACCGTTGAGGCCCTCGGCCACGGCAGCCAGGTCACGCGCGCTCGGGCGGGCAGCTCCCCCGCCAGACGACCGGCCGCCGTTCGACGATGCACCGCCGTTCTTCGACGAGCCACAGGAGTGGTCTGGCGTGGGCGACGATGCGCGCGCGGTCCCAGCGCCGGCCACAGAGCCGTCACGCGTCGTCCGTGAAGTCGAGGTGGGGGAGCTGAGTCTGGCGAGCATTCAGTCGCGGTGGACACGGCTGATCGAAGCGGTGGCCAAGCGCAATGCGTTTGTCGCGAGCTATCTCCAGC
>JADZDV010000039.1 GCA_020850915.1 Chloroflexota bacterium
CAGGGATCTCGGGAGCGAACGCATCGACGTAGGCGGTTCGCCGCCACTCTGCCGCCTGCGCCTCCCACTCGTCTAGCGTCGGAACGGTCAACGCGCCGGCGCTGATCGAGCCGTCGGCCCAGCGCAGGTACACACTCCCACCGAGCCCCCTGGCGCTCGTTGGCGGCTCGTAAGGACCGCCCATCCGCCCTTCGCGCGCACCGGTCGAGAGACTCCAGCCGTCGGACAACTCGATGCGCCAGCCCTCGAGCCCCACACCGCCCACTGCGAACCGCGCGCCGAGTCGCGCGACGACTTCGTCCACGAAGGCAGCGGTTGTCGGGTCTAGACCCCGGTCCGAGTCGCTCACCGAGCCCCACAGACGTGAACGTCTGGCCGGACGTCCAGCACGAGGTACGCGTGCGAGCCGCCGCTGGTGGGAACGCTCTGCCCTCCCTTGCCGCAATAGCCGGCGGCGTCCAGTCGGAGGGGACCAAGCGCAGCCGAGATCGCGCTCAGGGCAGAAAGGCTCTTTCCCGAAAAGAGCGCCGGTCCTCGGGGCGCTGCGCCGTCCGACAGGTCGTACGCGGCCGAGCACGTGAAGACGAAATCGCCGAGGCGAGGGTTCACCTGACCGCCGGCCCAGCCCTTTAGCAGCAGCGTCGGCTGCTCGTCTGGCAGCAGCCCGTTCGAACGCAGAGCGTCTCCGACCTCAGACGGGGTCAGCAGCTCGTCTGGATCGTCCATGGGGAGCGGATTCGCGCATTCGATGCGAATGTTCGTCATCCGAGGCAGCGGTTGGGAACGAGCGGACTGGGCCCGAGCAGCGCCAGTCTCTGGGATCCCTGCCCGGCGCGCGGAGAAGACGTCGCCCAGGCCGCCGTTCAGAACACCCCGATCCACGATTCGGACCGGCCGGCGCGGTCGTCCGTTCGCGTCGATCGGCTGCCACGCCACGTCGCCTGCGATCGGCTCGTCCACGATGGAGACGTGCTCCGGCGCCACGCGCTCGCCCAGGCGCAGCCTGCCGTCACGGGCGAGGATGGAGAACTCAACCGCGTCGGACTCCGCCGCATGGCCGAAGGCCTCGTGTGCCAACGCCTTCGCGAGCGTGTGATCGAGGACCAAGCGATACGAGCCGGCGCTCACGGCCGGCGCGCTGGCAGCGTCGCGCGCGCGACGGTACGCCTGAGCAGCCCGCCGGCGCAGGCGAGCCGGTCCGTCCCCAGCGAGCAGGATCGCGGGGTCAGTGCCGCTGACGACCGCGGAGACCGTTGCTGCCCGGCCATGCTGCCGGGCGGTCAGCTCGTGGCGGCCGTCCGCTCGGCTCAAGCTGAACCACACGTCAGTCCCGTCGCTGCGCGCGATGCGCCATTCGTCATCCGTCGCGCTCCAGGAGCTGCGCAGCGAGCAGCCGCTGACCTGCTCCATCAGCTCGCGGTGAGCCTCCAGCAACGCCGTCCGGGCAGCCAGCGCATCGAAGGCGTCGAGCGGTGCGACGGCGCGGGGCCACTCTCGGAAGCGCTCGACTTGCAGCTCGAACACCTCGAGGCTGGTCTCTCCGCGGGCGACGGCCGCTGCCCGAGCGAGCAGCGTAGCTCGGCGGACGGCATCCGCTGCCTCCGCGGGCGACAGACGATCGGTGCTCGTGAAGCCGCAGTGCCCGGATTGGGTGAAGACCTGCAGTCCGAGACTGGCGACGCGGCCGCCGCTGGCACCATCGAGGCGGCCGTTCTGAGCCACAGCGTGGCGGACCATCGTGTCAGAGATCCGGGCGATGAGGTAGACGTCGTGACGCGGCGCCGCTTCGAGCGCCGCCTGGATCACCTCGTCGTATGCGGAGACCCGCCAGCCAGCGGTCATCGTGGCGCGGCGCCGATCAGGCGCCTCACCCTGGCAACGACGACTGGCAGGATCTCGCCGGCCTTGCCCTCGAGGCAGAGCGCTGCTCCCGCATCGAGGTGGGTCGGTGTGGCGTTCACCACGACCAGTCTTGCGCCGGAGCGCTGCGCCGTCTCCGGCAGCCCGGCCGCCGGGTAGACGACCAGCGATGAGCCGGCGACGACAAACAGGTCGCAGCCCCGCGCCGCTGCCTGGGCGCGCATCATCGCGTCAACGGGCATCGCCTCTCCAAACGAGATCGTCGTCGGCTTGAGGATGCCCGCGCAGAACAGACAGCTCGGCTCCAGCTCGCCTGCCAGCACACGCAGATGGACGTCGCGCCGCGGGTAGCGTCGATCGCAGTCGAGGCAGCGGACGCCGTGGGAAGTGCCGTGTAGCTCGATGGTCCGCTCCGTGCTGCTGCCGGCCAGCGCGTGGAGACCGTCGACATTCTGTGTGATGAGCGCGTCGAGCTTCGAGAGATGCTCGAGCTCCGCGATAGCCAGGTGAGCGGGGTTTGGCCGGGCAGCCTCCACAACAGCGTAGGTCTCCAGGCCACGGCGCCAGGTCTCCCGGCGCATCTCCGCGCTCGCCAGAAAGTCCTGGTATTCGATGGGTGGGTGACGATCCCAGATGCCGCCTGGCGACCGGAAATCCGGAATGCCGGACTCTGTGCTGATGCCCGCGCCGGTGAAGAAGACCGTTCGCTCTGAGGCGACGATCAGATCGGCGAACGCGTCGAGGGCGGTCATTCGCCGAAAGGATACACTGCCCTACGCCTATAATCACCGCGGATCGATCGAGAGGCCTTGCGAGTGCAACTGCAGCGCATCGGCGTGCTGACTGGCGGCGGCGACTGTCCAGGACTGAACGCGGTGGTCCGCGCGGTCGTGAAGTCTGCCGAGTCGCTTGTCTGGAGCATCGCCGGCATTCCCGACGGCTTCGAAGGCCTGATCCACGCCGATCGCGTGCAGGAGCTGACCTCGGAAACGGTCCGCGGCATCCTGCCGCGCGGTGGCACGATCCTGGGCACGACCAACCGGTGCGACCCCTTCAGCTTCGTCGTCGAGACCGACGGTCAACGCGAGCGCGTGGACCTTTCTCAGCGCGTCCTTGACAACGCTCGCGAGCTGGGGCTGGACGCGCTGGTCGTCATCGGCGGCGACGGGACGCTCAGGATTGCTCACGAGCTGGCGGCGTTGGGTCTGCGAGTCGTCGGCGTGCCGAAGACGATCGACAATGACCTCTCGGCGACGGATGTGACCTTCGGCTTCGACACCGCTCTCATGACGGCTACGGATGCGCTTGACAAGCTGCACACAACGGCGGAGAGTCACCACCGCGTGATGGTGCTCGAAGTGATGGGAAGGCACGCGGGCTGGATAGGCCTCCACTCCGGCATCGCCGGCGGGGCCGACGTCATCCTTATCCCGGAGATCCCGTTCAGGGTGGAGCGAGTGCTGGACAAGATCGCCGCTCGGGATCTCGCCGACCGCCATTTCACCATCGTGGTAGTGTCCGAGGGAGCCTGCCCCGTCGGCGGCAGCGTGAGGACGCAGCGGCAGCGGGACCCGGACGACCCGGTGCGACTGGGCGGCATCGGCACCTGGCTGGCAGAGGAGCTGGCCGAGCGAACGCACCACGAAGTCCGAGCGACCGTGCTTGGCCACCTCCAGCGCGGCGGCAGCCCAACGCCGTTCGACCGGATCCTCGGTACGCGCTACGGCGCGGCGGCTGTTGAGGCGTTGGAGCGTGGAGAGTCAGACACGATGGTCGCCTTGCACGGCCAGGCTATCGAATCGGTGACTCTGGCGGAAGCGGTCGGTCGTGAGAAGCGCGTGGACCCAGACACCGAGCTGGTCAGGGCCACCCGCAAGCTTGGTATCTCACTTGGAGATGGCTACTAGACCGAAGCCACACTGAAACCCGCGGTCGCCAAACTCAACAGCATGTAGATTCCAGCGTGGGATTGGTCTGGTACAGCCTTGTCCAGGTCCGTAGGTCGTTCACGACCTGGAGCGGCTCCTTGCGCTGGAAGAGGGCGGCCCGCGCCAATTGCCGGCGGATTTCGACCAACCTGTCCTAGCGCACCCGGCGAATGAACGGCGGCGCGTCGAGGTCTTCTTCACCGTGCCGTCGCCAGGGCGCCGGCCGTGGGCGCGGCGCCTCCTCGTCCAACGCGCTCGGACGCTGGCGCGGCGGCGCCTCGGACTCCGCGCCGGCGTGCAGCCGCGCCGCCTGGCGGACCGGCTGGGCCGCCCGCTCGTCTCGTGGCTGACGGTCAGGTGCCCCGTAGGCGGGCTCGCCGCGAAGCCCGGTGGCGATGAGCGTCACCTTGACGTCCGGCTGAGGACGGGGTAACAGAACGGTGCCGAAAATGATGTTGGCTCCGGGATCCACAGATTCGCCGATGATGCCGGCCGCCTCGCTCACCTCGGACAGTGTGAGGTCAGGCCCACCCGTGATGTTGAGCAGGACGCCGCGCGCACCCTCGATCGAGACGTCCAGCAACGGGCTGGAGATGGCGTTGCGGGCCGCCTGTGCCGCTCGATCGTCACCCTTCGCCTCGCCGATCGACATGAGGGCGGTGCCGGCGTCAGCCAGGACGGACTTCACGTCGGCGAAGTCGAGGTTGATGAGGCCCGGTACGGTCACCAAGTCAGAGATTCCCTGCACGCCCTGGCGTAGCACGTCGTCCGCCTGGCGGAAGGCATCCACCACCGACATCTGGCGGTCGATCGTCTGCCGGAGCCGGTCATTCGGGATGACGATCAATGCATCGACGACCTCGCGCAGACGCGCCACACCTTCCTCGGCGACGCGCCGCCGGCGGCGCCCCTCGAACCCGAACGGCAGCGTGACCACGCCGACAGTGAGCGCGTGCCGCGCGCGCGCCGCCTGCGCGATCACCGGCGCGGCGCCGGTACCGGTGCCACCGCCCATGCCGGCCGTGAGGAACACCAGGTCGGCTCCGTCCAGCACCTCTTCGATCAGGTCGGCCGAGATCTCAGCCGCCTTCGCGCCCGCCGCGGGGTCGCCGCCTGCGCCGAGACCGCGAGCGGTCCGACTCCCAATCACGATCTTCCGTAGAGCCTGGGACTGTTGGAGCGCCTGCACGTCCGTGTTGACCGCGATGAACTCGACACCCTGGAGGCCGGCCTCGATCATTCGATTGACGGCGTTGTTCCCGCCACCGCCGACACCGACAATCTTGACCTCCGTGAAGCCTTTGGCCGACAGGTGGGGCGCCACGGGCGCTTCGACGATCTGGGGTACGATCGCCACTGGACGGCTGTTGGCTTCGTTCAGCCGCTCGGGGTCGAATCCACCGCTAGACTTCACCACGCCGCAGCACCTCCTCAGCCAGCTTCCGATACGATTCCACCGCGCGCTCCGCGCCAGTGTACCGGAAGACGGAGGTCCCGGCGGAGCTGGCCTCCAGGATCTTGCTATTCGTTCCGAGCTCCGTGGTAAAGACCACGTCCCCCCACCGGTCGCGCAGGTACTTTGCCACCTGCCGCTCCTCTCGAAGACGACGGTCGAACTTGCTCAGCAAGATGCCCAGCACCTGCAGCTTGGGGTTAAGGTACAGAATCTCCTCGATACTCTCCTCGAGCATTTGCAGCCCCTGGAGGGAGAAGAACCGGGCTTCCGTCGGTACGACGACGCGCGTTGCCGCCACCATTGCGTTGATGGTCAACAAGCCCAGGGACGGCGGCGTGTCGATCAAGACGACGTCATACCGGTCCGCCACAGTCATGACCTGGTCTCGCAGGCGAAGCTCTCGGCCCAGCTTGTTCATGAGCGCGGCCTCGGTGCTGGCCAGCGTCAAGGCGGACGGTACCAGGTCCAGCCGGGATCCGTTTCGCTCCTCGACGCTGACGATCGGCAGCGCGACGCGTCGGTCCAGCAACGCGTCCGCGACGGTCCGTTCGACGCTTTTCTCAATGCCGAGGGCGCTGGTAAGATTCGCCTGCGGATCGAGGTCGATCAGAAGGATGCGTTTGCCGCGCTGTGCGAGCGACGCGCCCAGATTGGCGGTTGTGGTCGTCTTGCCCACGCCGCCCTTCTGATTTGCTACGGCAATGACGAGCGCCACCGGACGGGGATCCTCCGAGATTCAGGTCTCGCTGGAATGAGGGCTTGTGCGTTGTCGAGAACGGGTTTGTCGAGCGGCGCCAGCAGTGTAGCATACGTGAGTTACGTGCTCCCGGCTCTTTGACACACCTGTGACCGCTTTCCGGCCGGAGGCGGATGCCCCGCGACTCGATCCGACGACCTCTCGACAAAGAGCCCTCCATCCCATGATCCACCCATTGCCGACCAGTTGTTACGCCTCCCTCGCGCCGAGCACGA
The DNA here is from genome assembly GCA_020850915.1 of Chloroflexota bacterium. Next base: position 6,217 of record JADZDV010000039.1, read on the forward strand.
ACCCGGCAGCTTGCGCTGCCGCCGCGTCACGGGTGCGGCTGGCATGATCCGATGTCCGGGCTGCGGCGGTAAGAACGAAGCCGACGCGCCGTTCTGCGACTGGTGCCGGCTTCCCTTTGTCACGTTCCGCAAGCGCGGTATGAGCGCCAGACTCGTCGGTGTCATCACGGGCGCGATCGTCCTGATGCTTGTCGCCACGGTGGTGTCGCTGTTCGTGCTGAATGCCAGTCGCCCGGTGTCTCGGGCGCTAGCAACGCCAGCGCCGGCCGGCACACCTATCGGTGCTGCCGCCGCTGCTCCCCCCATCTCTCCAGGGGCGTCAGCCGCCTCGCCCAGCCCGGTGCCGCTGGAAGGCTCGCTGATCTCGTCGGACGCCGCGGCACCGCCGGTTCCTACGCTGGCTCCCGCGGCCACGGCCACCCCGATACCGAGGTTTGCCCGGGTGGCCAACACGTCCGGCCAGGGAGTCAACCTTCGGCGCGAGCCGTCCCCGATGGCGCCGCCCGCCGCCTTGCTTCAGGAAGGTACGGTTGTCCGCTTGCTCGGCGGCGAGCAGACCTCAGGCGGCCGAGTCTGGCGCCAGGTTGCCGACGCGCGAGGGAACGAAGGTTGGACACCCGCTGACTTCCTGGTGGACGATCCGGGACCAGCTCGCTGAGGTTTGTTTCCAGCAGTCGGGCCAATTGCTCATAATGGGTCGAGACCCTGAACGGCGGTACCTCTGCGAATGGCTGATCGCTACGAGCGCGAGATAGACGAGCTCCTCAGCCGGCTCGAGGGCCGGCCGCGGAAGGAACCGCTTTCACGGCGTATCGGACGCCGGGTACGCCCGTACAGCAGCGGCTTTCAGAGCGGCTTGCGGGCGTTCCTTCGTCGCCCGCCAAGCGAGCAGTTCATGATCGCGGCGCTCGTCATGGTCATCGCGGCGGTCATCCTCGGCTACTTTGCGCCGCGGATCGCCGGCTACGTGAGCGCTCTGAGCATCCTCTGCTTCGTCGTGGCGTTGGGTCTTTCGATCGCCGGCCGGCGGAGCCCGGGCTATCAGAAGAAGTGGCGCGGCAAGATCGTCGACTATCCTGCCGGGCCATCCATCTGGAATAGCCTCCGGAAGTGGTTCCGACGCCGCCGCTAGTGACCGCCTCGCGCCCGGGGCGTGGATGCAGGCCGTGGGACCGCTATGTTCGCCGCTGGACGGAGAACTGCGCGAGCTGGCTGAGCGCCTCTCTTTCGCGCGTGGCGGGGAGCGCGTCGAGCGCACTGATGGCGCGGCTCACGTACTCGTCCGCCTCGGCGTAGCAGCGGTTGAGTGCGTTGCTGCCCTGGACAGCCGCCACCACGCGGTCCGGGCCCTCCTCGAAGAGCTGGGCAAAGTGTCCGTTGGCGATCTCCTCGCGCAGGTAGATCACTGGTAGGGTGATCGTGCCCTGTCGGAGGTCGCTCCCCACAGGCTTCCCCAGCTCGGACTGGCTGCCGACGAAGTCGAGGATGTCGTCGGCAAGCTGGAAGGCAAGCCCAATCTGCTCACCGTAGCTCCGCAGCGCCTGGACCTGATCCTCCGGCAGGCCCGCTAGCAGCGCGCCTCCTTCGCAGGCGAGCACGAACAGCGACGCCGTCTTGCCCCAGACGGTCTGGTAATAGTCGGACGGCGTCAGCCTTAACTCAGGCCGATTCCCGCGCGAGGCTTCCTCGATCTGGCCCTGGCACATGCTGGCAAGCGTCTCGGCAAAGAGCGAGATCACGCGAATGTGGCACGTGGCGACGCAGCGGGTGGCCGACTGGGCGAAGAGATAGTCGCCCACCAGCACCGCGAGCGCGTTGCCGACCTTCGTGAACAGTGTCGCCGAGCCGCGACGCAGCTCTGAATCATCTACGACGTCGTCGTGGACGAGGCTGGCGGTATGCAGCAGCTCCACTCCGACCGCCATGTCGAGCATCGCCCGATCGTCAGGCTCGCCAAACCGTCCGGACAGGAAGGCGAGGGCCGGTCGGAGGCGCTTGCCGGCGCCCGGTAGGACCATCGAGAGCATCGGACCGAGCAGCGGGTGTTCGGTCTGGGCGACAAGCTGAAGCTCCTGCTCCACTCGTTCCAGATCGTCCCGCACGAGCGCCAGCGCCGCGGCGGTGGAGGTCATGACGCGGCGCCGCCGGTCTGCGTTGGAAGCCGGAAAAGAGCGCATGCGTTGCGAGTGGTCTGCTCGGCGAGCGCGCCCAGAGATATCCCTCGAAGCTCCGCGACCTTCGTGGCCGTCAGCGCGACGTTCGCGGGCTCATTGCGCTGGCCACGGCGGGGTACCGGCGACAGGTACGGACAGTCGGTCTCGAGCACCAGCCGGTCGGGGGGTACGGCGGTGGCAACCTCCACCAGGCGGCCAGCGTTCCTGAACGTCACCGGGCCGGCAATCGAGATGGCGATCTGTCGCGCTGCCAGCTCCCGCATGAGCGGCTCGTCCCCTGAGAAGCAGTGCAGGACACCTCGCCAGGGGGTCGCCCCAACGTCGTCTAGCCACTCGGTCAGCATCTGGCCGACTCGGTCGCTGGCGTCGCGGTTGTGGATGATGACTGGCTTGTCGAGCTCCGCGGCGAGCTCGAGATGACGTCGCAGCCACTCCGCCTGGAGTGCTGGCGGCGTTCGTTTTCTGAAGTTGTCCAGCCCGGTTTCTCCTATTCCCACCACAGCCTCTGCTCTGGCGAGGCGACAGATCTCATCCCAGGCGTCTTGGTCCGCCTGATCGACGGCGTTTGGATGGATTCCGACCGCGGCAAAGACGCGAGCATGCTCCCGTGCGAAACGCACCGCCGCGCGGCTCGACGGCAGGTCGTACCCGACACACACGATGCTCGCGAGACCGGCCTCCCAGGCTCGCCGAAGTACGGCCTCCACATCGCCGTCGAATCGCTCATCCTGGAGATGCGCATGTGTGTCTACGAGCATGGGAGCGCTTGCGCTCATTCTATCAATTCTCCGGTCCATGTCCGCGTTTTGGTCGGCCCTCCACCACGATCGTGAACTCTCCACGGGGCGTGACCGTCCAATAGTGCTGAGCCAGCTCTTCGAGCGGCAGGCGGCGGACCTCTTCAAACTTCTTGGTCATCTCGCGGCAGACGGCCGCGGCGCGATTGCCGAGCACGTCGAATGCATCCTGGAGCGACGCTGCGAGCCGATGGGGCGACTCGAAGGCGACTAGTGTCGCATCTTCGTGGGCCACCGCCGCCCACGTCCTGCGCCGCTCACCCGGCTTGCGTGGTAGGAACCCGACGAAATGGAACGCGTGCATTGGAAGGCCGGACGCGACGAGCGAAGCCAACACGGCCGAGGGGCCGGGGATTGGGACGACGGCGAGGCCCGCTTCCAGCGCGGCGCGAATGAGTGGGAAGCCGGGATCCGAGACGCCCGGCATCCCAGCGTCGCTGATCAGCGCTACGTCGCGGTCCTGGAGCGTCTCGACCAGCCGCTGCACTTTTCTGGGACCGGTGAACTCGTGAAAACTCGTCAATGGTGTGTCGATCCCGTGGGCTCGCAGCAGCACCCGGCTGGTCCGCGTGTCCTCGGCGGCGATGAGACTCACCTCTCGGAGCGTGCGTACAGCCCGAAACGTGATGTCTTCGAGATTGCCGATCGGGGTTCCGACCACGAAAAGGGAGCCCATCCACACCTCGGAGGAGACATGCGACGCCGCGCGACGATCGCGCCGAAGGCGAGTTCCGCGGCCAGATGCCTACTATAATGGAGCAGAACTGGGCCGTCATCGTCGTCGGCCGTGGCTGGAGCAGGCTCGAGCGTTTGCGCGTCGCGCTGATACCAGCGCGCTGGCCGACGCGGGCAGGCGCGCTGGCGCGGAATGCTCGTTCAGGATACCCGGGCCGGTCTGGCCGTTGGGTGGAGGTAACGCATGGCAGGCGGGCGAACGGACGCTCTCGGAATGGATGTCTCGGTCAGCCCTGGCCGGCGAGAGATCAGGCACGCGTACGGTTTTGACGACGTGGCGATCGTCCCCGGCAGCGTCACGGTGGACCCGGGCGACGCCGACGTGTCGTGGGACCTTGCTGGGTACGTACTTGGTACGCCAGTGCTTGCTTCCGCGATGGACGCGGTTGTGGACACCGCGTTCGGCGTGGAGCTTGGGAGGCGGGGAGGCCTGGCCGTCCTGAACCTCGAGGGCGTCCAGACACGCTACGAGAATCCTGGCGACGTGCTGCGCGAGATCTCCGAAGCCGAGCCCACTGTCGTGACGAGCCTGATGCAGGACCGGTATCACGCGCCGATCCGCGAGGAGCTGATCGGACAGCGGATCGCCGAACTGAAGGCGGCTGGTGTCCTGGCGGCTGTGTCGGTCACGCCCCTGCGCGCAGAGCGGTTTGCGCAGCTCGCGGTCGAAGCGGGCGCCGACATTGTCGTGGTGCAGTCCACCGTGTCGACCGCCCGTTTTCGGTCCAGCGGCTTCCAGCTCTCTTTCGAGCGGCTGTGCCGCCTCACGCCGGCGCCGGTCGTGGTCGGCAACTGCGTCTCCTTCCAGGCCGCGACCGAGCTGATGGAGACCGGCATCTCGGGCCTCCTCGTCGGCGTCGGCCCGGGCGCGGCCTGTACGAGTCGAGAGGTGCTTGGCATCGGCGTTCCGCAAGTGACCGCGACCCTTGACTGCGCCGCGGCGCGTGACGCCTTTCAGGCTCGGACGGGTCGCTACGTCCCGATCATCACGGACGGCGGCATGCGGACCGGCGGCGATGTCTGCAAAGCGTTCGTAGCCGGCGCCGACGCGGTCATGCTCGGCTCGCCGTTCGCCCAGTGTGTCGAGGCGCCGGGCCGCGGGTTCCACTGGGGCATGGCGACTCCGCACGACGCGCTTCCGCGCGGCACACGCATCCGGGTCGGCGTGAAGAGCACGATTGAGAAGACGCTCTTCGGTCCGACCTCCAGGACAGACGGCACGGAGAACCTGATCGGCGCGCTCAAGAGCTGCATGGGCGTCTGCGGAGCCGCGAACATCCAGGAGATGCACCAGGCCGAGCTGGTGATTGCACCGTCGATCAAGACCGAAGGAAAGGTGTGGCAACTGAGCGGCGCCCGGTGACCGAGGCCGGCACGCACCGCGTACCGGTCAGCGACGACGTCGAAGTCTCGACGTACCTGGAGATCGGTGCACAGACAGCCCCTGAGGAGCAGCCCACCACCGGCCGCGCGCCGAGGGACGAGCAGCCCGCTCGGGATGCCATCGCGATCCTGGACTTCGGCTCTCAGTACAGCCAACTCATCGCCAGACGCGTTCGTGAAGCCCATGTCTACTGTGAGCTGCTGCCGCACGACGTCTCGGCGGCGCGGGTCGCGGCGCTGAATCCGCGCGGCTTCATTCTGTCCGGGGGGCCGGCCAGCGTCTACGAAGCCACCGCGCCCCAGCTTCCACTGCACATCCTGAAGAGCGGCAAGCCGATTCTCGGCATCTGCTATGGCATGCAGCTCCTCGCCCACCAGATGGGTGGTGCCGTGGCGCCGAGCGACAAGCGCGAGTATGGCCACGCTGTCCTCAATGTGGCAGACCTCCCGGTGCCGTTGTTCGCTGGGCTGCCGCGGGATATGTCCGTCTGGATGAGTCACGGTGACACGGTGACCCGGCTGCCGGACGGCTTCCGCGTGGCGGCGAGCAGCGACAACTCACCCGTCGCGGCGATGTGGAGCGACGACGGGCTGGCTGGCATCCAGTTCCACCCCGAGGTAGTCCACACCGCGTTCGGCAAGGAGCTGATCGCCAATTTTCTCTTCAGGATCTGCGGCTGCGAAGCCACCTGGACGCCTGGCAATTACATCGATCGCACGATCGAGGAGATCCGCGATCGAGTCGGCTCAGGGCGGGCGATCTGTGCGCTCAGCGGGGGCGTCGATTCGGCGGTCGTCGGGACGCTCGTCCAGCGGGCCATTGGCGACAAGCTGACCTGCATCTTCGTCAACAACGGCCTCCTGCGACGCGGTGAGCACGAGCGGAGCATGGAGACGTTCCGCCGCCACCTCGCGATGAACGTCGTCGGCGTGGACGCGGCGGACAGCTTCCTGGGTCGACTGGCCGGCGTGATCGATCCGGAGGAGAAGCGTAAGATCATCGGTGACGAGTTCATCCGCGTCTTCGCGGCCGAGGCGCGAAAACTTGGCAAGATCGACTTTCTTGCCCAGGGTACCCTCTACCCAGACGTCATCGAGAGTACGACGTCAGAGACGAAAGCGGCGGCCCGGATCAAGACGCATCACAACGTCGGCGGCCTGCCAGAGAACCTCCCATTCGCCCTGATCGAGCCGCTCCGCTACCTGTTCAAGGATGAGGTGCGTGAGGTGGGCGCGGCGCTCGGCCTGCCCGAGGAGATGGTCTGGCGACAGCCCTTCCCAGGACCGGGGTTGGCGATTCGGATCATCGGCGCCGTCACGGAGGAGCGGCTCGAGATGCTCCGAGCGGCGGACGTGGCCGTGATGGACGAGATTCGTAAAGCGGGGTTGTATCGCCAGGTCTGGCAGAGCTTCGCCGTGCTCACGCCAGTGAATACGGTCGGGGTCATGGGTGACTTCCGCACCTACGGCAACGCCGTGGCGGTCCGGATCGTCACCAGCGACGACGGCATGACAGCCGACTGGGCGCGGATCTCGTATGACGTCCTGGCGAGGATCTCGAGCCGCGTCGTCAACGAAGTGCCTGGGGTCAACCGGGTGGTGTACGACATCACATCCAAGCCCCCGGGCACGATCGAGTGGGAGTGACCGCGGGTGGCCGAGCGCACGCGCGTCTGGAATGGGCGGATTCTGGATGGCACTGACGCCACACACGAGGCGTTCGTGGATTGGCTGCGATCCGGCGAGGGACAGAGGCTCCTGAGTCGAACGCTGTTGTCCGCGTATCGCCTGGCGAGGGACGGCGGCCGGATTACGGTCACGCTGTCAGCGATGGAGCCAACGTCCATCATCAAGTTCCTTCGTGATCCGCGGGTCTGGACGGGCGCATGGGAGTTCGTCTCCGCGGACCCGGAGGAGTCGATCGCGGACACGGCGCCTGCCCTGGTGTCCTGGCGACGGCCGCCGGTCGAAGTCTCGAGTTAAGAGCGAGCCCGGCGGCGCCCGGGCTTTCGAGGAGGTTGGATGAGCCAGGAGGTTGAGAGGCTGCTCGCCCAGTGGGGCGAGGAGCTGATCCGGCTCAGACGAGAGTTCCACGCTCATCCAGAGCGGTCATTCGAAGAGGTCCGCACGGCAGCCTCGATCGCGGGCATCCTGCGCGAGCTCGGGATGGAGGTCCGCGAAGGTGTTGGCGGGACCGGCGTCGTCGGGCGTCTCTACGGCCGTCGGGCCGGGCGTGTGATCGCGCTCCGCGCCGACATCGATGGCTTGCCGATCCAGGAGGCGAACGAGGTCGACTACGTCTCGCAGAACTCGGGCGTCATGCACGCCTGCGGGCATGACGGGCACAGCGCCATCATGCTGGTCGTCGCCAGAATCCTGAACGAGCTGCGGGCGACCTTCGACGGCGAAGCGCGGTTCATCTTCCAGCCCGCTGAGGAGATTGGGAGCGGCGCGGAAGCCATGATGCGCGACGGGGTGTATGGCGATCCGAAGCCCGAGGCCGCGCTCGGACTCCACCTCTGGAACGGCCTTCCGACCGGGGTAGTCGGCGTCAAAGAAGGCCCGCTCTTCGCTAACACCAGCGAGCTGAACGTCACGATCCGTGGCTACGGCGGCCACGGGGCGATGCCCCACCTCTCCGTGGACCCGGTGGTTGTCTCCGCCTACGTCATCACCGCCCTCCAGACGATGCTCTCTCGCGAGGTGCCGCCGCTTCACTCCGCCGTGCTGACGATCGGGAGGATCCAGGGCGGCTCGGCGTTCAATGTCATCCCATCAGACCTCTTCCTCCAGGGCACCGTCCGGACATTCGACGGTGGGGTGCAGGCGCTGTTCGAAGAGCGGGTGCCGGAGCTGATCAAGGGTATCGCTGGCGCGATGCGCGCCACCGCGGAGGTGGACTTCCACCTCGCCACGCCCGCGGTCGTCAACGATCCGAAGATGGCCGCGCTCGTGCGCGACGTCGCTGTGTCCATCGTCGGGGAGCGGCGTGTCAGAACGCCGGACTCCACGATGGGCGGCGACGACATGGCCATCTTCCTGAACGCGTCGCCCGGCTGCTATTTCTTCGTGGGTACGGCAAATCCCGCCAAGGACTGCGATCGTCCCCACCACCATCCACAGTTCAACATTGACGAAGACGCGCTGCCGATCGGTGTGCGCATCCTCGCCCAGGCCGCGCTGGAGCTGCTCCGCCGCTAGGACGCGCGATGGATGAGATTCTGCCGCTGTTCCCCCTGAACGTCGTGCTCTTCCCGGGCATGCAGCTCCCGCTGCACATCTTCGAACAGCGCTACCGGACCATGATCGGCTCGTGCGTGGCGAGCGAGCGACTGTTCGGGGTGGTGTTGATCCGCGCGGGCGAGGAAGCAGGCGCGCCGGCCGAACCGCGCGTCATCGGCACCAAGGCGAAGATCATGAGCGTCGAGCGGTTGCCAGACGGTCGAATGAACATCGTCGTCGTGGGCGTGGAGCGATTCGCCATCAGAGAGCTCGTGGCAGGCGAGCCCTACCCGCGGGCTCGCATCGAGACGCTGGCGGACGAGACGGCCGATGCGAATGGCGAGCTGTCAGGCGCAGTGCTGTCGCTGTTCACCAGGTGCCTGGAAGAAGCCGGGATCGCGCCGGAGCGTCTTCAGGGCCTGCGCCTGCCGGATGAGCCTCTCGCCCTGTCGTACGTCGTGGCGGCCGCGCTCAAAGTGCCGAATGACCTTCGCCAGGAGCTGCTGGAGCAGCCCTCAGCCGGCGCCCGGCTGCGACACGAGCTGCAGCTACTCCGCTGGGAAGCTGGCGGGCCGCGGCGTGCCAACGCGGGCCCGTTCTCGCTGAATTAGTCGACCGCTCGTGTCGGCGCCGCGCTCAGTCGACCACCTTCTCATTCTGCGCCCCGGCGCGGTGGGCGATGGCCTGCTGGTCTTTCCCGCGCTCCACCGACTCCGTGGGGTGCGGCCTTCGCTTCGTTGCACGCTCGCCGCGCACGGTGCCCTCGATGGGGTGGCCCGACGTCTCGGGATCTGCGACGCTTTGCTGCCGATCGAGGGGCCGGCAGTCGGGTCACTATTCGTGGACGACGGCGGCCGGGCGGCCAGCGAAGCGTGGGAGCCGATCACCCATGCCGTGGTGCTGATGCGTCGGCCGCCTCACGCCCTGGTGGCCAGCCTGGAGCGGATCTGCGCCAGGCCGATCTACGCCGCTCCCGGCGTGCCCGACGACGACCGCCACGTTGCGCTCTACCTGGCCGACTTCCTTGGCTCGATCTTCGGTGTGCGTCTGGCGAGCGATCCTGACATTCTCCGCGCCGGTCTGGAGTGGGCGCACGGCAGCTCGGCTGCCGAACAGCCAGGCGGTGGGCCGCGCCGGATCGCCCTCCATCCTGGCAGTGGTGGCAAGGAGAAGAACTGGCCGCTGGCGAGCTTCGCGGAGCTCGCCAGCCTGCTCAGCCGGGATCTGGCGGCGCGGATCTCGGTCGTCGTGGGGCCTGCTGAACAGGAGGGAGCGCCTCTGATCCGCGCCGCGTTCGCCACGCTCCGCCCGGCCTATCTCGCCGGGCTGTCGCTCGATGCGCTCGCCAAGCGACTCCTCCAGCACGATCTCTACATCGGCAATGACTCCGGCGTCAGCCACCTGGCCGGCCTGCTTGGCGTCCGGAGCCTGGTTGCATTTGGCCCCACCGAGCCGGCGCGCTGGCGTCCGGTGGGCCCCTCAGTCACGACGATCAGGCGCCAGCCCATCAGCGACCTCTCGGTAGAAGAGATGCGGCAGGCCGCCCAGGCCGCGCTCACCGCGGCTTCGGGGTCGGCACGGGTTTCGGAGTTGGCGCCGCCGGCCGCGGTTGAGCAGTCGGCTTCGCCGGCGCCGGGACAGCCGTAGCCGGCCCCTGCTGGGCGGGCTGCCGGGTCGTCGGAGCGCCGGTCGGCGGAGCTGGCGCCGGCGGCTTGTTGGCTGGCTGGGCCGTTGGCTCCGCCGTGCCGGCTGGCGGCTGGACCGACTGCTTTGCCGGCTCCGGGCTGAACGCGGGGGCGGGGCTGGGCGATGCGGTTGGCGGCGCGTTGAGATACAGTCGCGCCTCCTTCGGAGCGCGTTCCACCGGGAACAGTTCTTTGTAGCAGGGCGGCGCGCCGGGCCGCATGCTGGAGTAGTCGCACAGCTCCGCCTCAACCAGGCCCGGCGGCCGCTCGAAGTTCTCGGCTGGAAGCTTCAGTTGATTGACCGCCGCGTCGAAAGATTCGCGCCAGATCTTGCCCGCGCTCATGGAGCTGAGAACTTCCTTCATTGGGTGGCCGTCGGTATTGCCAACCCAGACTGAGACGACGAGGTTCGGCGAGTAGCCGACCGTCCACGTATCGCGGTAGTTGTCGGTCGTTCCCGTCTTGACCGCGACCGGCCGATCCATCTTCAACAGGCTGTTCGGTCCGTACGTGACGAGGCGGGCTGTATTGTCTGTCAGGATGTTCGTCACCATGTACGCCGCGCGTGGGTCCAGCACCTGCTCGCCAGCCGGCACGCGGTAATCCTCGAGCACGCGGCCGCCCGAGTCCACAATCTTCGTGATCGAGGCCAGCGGAATCCGTTTGCCGTTGTTCGCCAGAGCCACGTACGCGTCGGCAAGCTCGGTCATCTTCACTTCGGCGCCGCCTAGCGTGAGGCTGAGGCCGAGCCGGCCGCGGTCCGTCCAGGTCGTGATGCCCAGACGCCGGGCGCTCTCGAGCATAGCCTCCAGCCCGATGTGCTCCAGCACCCGCACGGCCGGGATGTTGAGCGAGTTGCCCAGCGCGGTCCGGAGCGTCACCGTTCCGTGGAACTTGTTGTCAAAGTTGGTCGGGCTCCAGGTCCGGCCAAGTCCGTCCTTGAGGCTGATCTTCTCGTCTCTCACCGGCGTGCTCGGCACGTAATCGCGGCCGAATGCCGTTGCATAAACGAGCGGCTTGATGGACGACCCGGGCTGCCGCTGCGAGATTGCAACGTTGACCTGTCCGTCGATATCCGCGTTCCAGTAATCCATGCTGCCGACCATGGCCAGGATCTCACCCGTCTTCGGGTTGATCGCCAGGATGGCGGTGTTGTCAGCGTCGCGAATCGCCAGCGTCGAGGCGTTGCTCTTGGCCACTTCCTCGAGCTTGCGCTGGAGGTTGAGGTCGAGCGTCGTGAAGATGCGCAGGCCGCCCTGGTAGAACTGTCTTGGCCCCAGCTTCTCCTCGACCAGGTTGCGCACGAACATCACCCAGTGCGGCGCGAGCAGGTCACGCTTCGTCTGGACAAAGTTGAGCTTCTCGGCCTTGGCGGCGGCAGCCTCCGGCTCGGTAATGAACTCGTGCCGCGCCATCTGATCCAGCACGTAGGCCTGTCGAGCCTTGGCGATCGCCAGCTTGTTGATCGGGTCGTAGTCGGCCGGCGCCTGTGGCAGACCGGCCAGCATTGACGCTTCCGCGAGGTCCAGGTCCTTCGCCTTCTTCCCGAAGAACTGCTGGGCGGCCGCTTCGATCCCGTAGGCGAGGTCGCCGTAATAGATCTCGTTCAGGTAGAGTTGGAGGATCTGCGACTTCTCCATCTGCCGCGTGACCTGGAAGGCGAGGATCGCCTCCTTCAGCTTCCGGGTGTAGCTAAGCTGGTAGGCCTCCCTCGGATCGAGCAGCACGCGCCGGACGAGCTGCTGGGTGATCGTGCTGGCACCAGACACCGTGTCCTGCTCGCGCAGGTTCTGCACGAAGGCGCGGACGATGCCTTTGAGGTCCACTCCGGGGTTGTCGTAGAAGTTCGGATCTTCCGTCGCGAGCGTGGCGTCGATGAGGTACTGGGAGATCTCGGAGAGCGGCACGACCGTCCGCCGGCCGCCTTCGGCGTCATAGAACTCCCACAGCAGCGTGCCGTTGCGGTCGAAGATCTGGGCCGTCTTGAACGTCTGCTGATTGTTGAGCTGGGTCAGCGACGGCAGGTCGGAGGTCAGTGCCGCGTAGGCAACGGTCCCTGCCTGGACGGCCACGACCGCGCTGAGCACCACGGCTCCAACCACGGCGAGCATGACGATGCTGCTCAGGATGAACAGCGCTTGAGCGAGCTTGCCTCGCTTTGGCTGACGTCTCTTGCGCCTGACGCCAGACCATCCGATGCGCTGGAGCTCGTCAGCCGTCGAGCCATCGCCTGGTCCGCGGCGGCGCCGAGCGAGCCTTGCCGCATCGCCGCTCCGGTGAGCGGGCCCCCCGCCACCCCTCTTGCCTTGCTGGGTCATTGAGTGTTCGTGCCTCTGGGGAACGAGCCCCAGGGTATCATGCCAGATTGCTCGCCTGGAAGAGCCAGAGACTCTTTCGGGGCAATCGCTTGTGCCGGCTTTGTAACGAACGCGGCCCTGATCGCTCCCGTTGATACCACCGCGCGCTCAGCGTCCGTCTCGTGGGCGGGCCCGCGTCCGCTCGCTCCTGGTCGCGGTCTCGCCGACCAGCGGGCGGGGCGCTACGGCGATCGTATGCTCCTGCTGGTAGGTGGCCAGTCCGGCCGGGCCGCCTGGAACGCGCCGTACGTGCCTTCGCTGAGTTACGTCGACGTCAACACGCGCGGCCGTGCGTGCCGGGCTCTGTCCGGCCGCCAGGCCGGCCGCGTACTCCACCGTGCGTGCCGGCACGCCCTGACCCGCCGAGCGGATGATGACGTGCGCGCCGGGAACGCCGCGCGCGTGCAGCCAGAGGTCGTCTGGCATCGCAAGCTTGAAGGTCGCCTCAGCGTTGCCCCGTGCCGTCACTCCAACCAGGATCTCCAGGCCATCCGGCGATCTCAGGCGACGCACGCGGCCCGCCGGACGGGCCGCCTGTTTTCGTCCCGCGCGAGCGGGCCTCCGGACTTGAGACGGGAGCGCGCCCTGCTCGAGCTCCTCCTGCACGCCGCGCAGGTCAGCGGGGCTTGTCGCGACTTCGGCCAGCACGAGCAGCTCCTCCAGATGGTCTATCTGGTGGCGCGTCGAGGTGAGCATCTCCGGCACCTGTCTGCCCGCGTCGCGTGCCTTCCGGTACGCCGCGAACAGCCCGTTGGCTTGCTCTAGCGGAGTCATCTCCCCTGACAACTCGACACGCCGACCGGCCAGCTCCACGCAGGTCTGCCCCGGTCTGATGCTTCCCAGGCTGGCGAGCAACGTTTCGCCGTCCAATCGCAGGTCCTCGGCGATGGCGGCTCGCTCGAGAGCTCGCTGCAGCGCTTCGTGCTTCCGCCGAAGCTGTGCAAGCTCCGCTTCGATCCGAAGCGTGACGGGGCGGGCCGCTGCCGGGATCGCTCGAGGGGCCGGCGCCGCGGCCCACAGCTCGACCGCTTCACTGATGCTGGCGGCCGGGCGCAGCTTGAGTGCGGACAGGTGGGTCAACCGGTATGGCGCGAACGCGACGGGCTGTTCGCCGTCGTAGGCCACGGTCGGCTCCCAGAGGCCGGTGCGCAGCGGCCCGAGTAGCTCGGTGACCGCGGCCCGTGCCCCCAACCACGAGCCGACATCCCGAGCCAGGGCGCCTGCCCGCGCGGTCGCGCGGTACGCGGCCTCGCGCGCCGCGAGCGGTGAGAAGCCCGCCAGAGCGCTCCCGAGCAGCTTTTCCAGCAGATCGCTGCCCGACCGACCGCCCGCCAGGCGTTCCAGCTCGAGCCAGCTCCCTTCCGAGAACGGATCCAGGCGCTCCTGAGGCGGCGGGGGCACGTAAGGGTGGCGTGGCAGTACCGGCCGTTTCGGATTGCGCTCTGGCCCAGAGCGTTTCAGGGCATCCATCACCAGGCCGGCTTCGTCCACCAGGATGGCGTTGCCGCGCCGTCCCATCGTCTCTATAATCAGTAAAGTCTCCCGGAGGACGCCGCGTTCATCCAGCTTGCTCACTCGGAGGCGCAGCACGCGCTCGAACGGCGGCTGCTCGAATGCCTGGACGCGGCCGTCGCGCACATGCTTTCTCAGCAAGAGGAGAAATGGCGTGACCGCGTCCGTGGCCCTCGCGGGCCAGTGCCTGACCAGCGCAGCTCGGGCGTTCTCGCCAGCCACCGAGCAGAACAGGTACAGCCGCCGGTGCGCGGCGTAGAGTTCCATGACGAACTGCAGCGGACCCACGGGGGCGACTCGCTGAACCCGACTCCCCAGTGCCATCTGGTCCAGCTCGTCGCGAACGGCGCTCAGGGTCAGGGCGTCGAAGCTCATCGGAACAGTATAGCCAGCGATTCCGCGCCGCGCCGGGGCAGTTCCTATGCCTGAGCCAGGCGGGGCCGCCGAGCAGGAAGGCCAGGCCAGCGGTCTGGTGTTCGTCCTCTCGGGGCCGTCCGGCGTCGGCAAGGACAGCGTCACCGGCCGGCTCAAAGAGCAGGGGTTCCCACTGAGCTTCTGCGTGACGGCCACCACCAGACGTCCCCGGCTGCTCGAGCAGCACGGCGTTCACTACTACTTCCTCGACAACGCCGAATACGACAGGATGTTGGCCGAGGGCGAGTTCCTGGAGTCGGCTGCCGTTCACGGCAACCGCTACGGAATCCCGCGCTTTGAGGTTCGTAAGGGGCTGAGGCGCGGGCTGGACCTGATGATCACCGTGGACGTGCAGGGCGGGGAGACGCTGAGAACAAGACTACCTGGCGCGATCTTCATCTTCCTCGCGCCCGAATCTCTGGACGATCTCCCACCGCGGCTCATGACCCGTGGCACCGAGAGCGAAGCCGAACGCACGCTGCGACTCGAGAACGCGAAGATTGAGATGCAGCAGTGGCCGCGCTACGACTACTTCGTGGTGAACCAGCAGAACCGCCTGGCGGAGGCGGTCGAGAAGATCAAGGCGATTGTCATCGCCGAGCGTCAGCGCGTGAAGCGCCGCCTCGTCACACTCTGAGCGCGCAACGACGACGATGCACGCTGAGGGCTACGTGGAAGTGGCCGTAGACGCCGGGCCGGTGCTGCCGCGGCGCATGGGCGCCGGAGTGCCAGGCCTCTACACGTACCACACCCTGGCTGAGCCGCCGCCGGTCGGCTCGCTGGTGCTGGTCCCCTTCGGGCCGCGTGAGCGAGCCGCGGTGATCGTCGGTCCGGCTCCAGCCTCGCCAACCTTCGCTACCCGACCTGTTGGCGCCATCATACCGGGAGCGCCGCGACTGTCGGCCGCGAGCATCGCGCTTGCCCGCTGGATGTCTGGTACCTATCGCGATCCGCTCTTCGAGTGTCTGAGCTTGATGCTGCCGCCAGGCGCTCGGAAGCAGCTCGAGCGGGCTGTGAGCGAAGGGATCTGGCCTGAACACAGGCCACGGAAGCGGGGAAGGGACGCTGTGACCGCCGACGAGCCGCGTCCAGAGCCTCGCCCGGCGCCGGCCCTCACCGCGGACCAGGCATCGGCTCGTGACAGGATCGTACAGGCCGCGATGGCCGGCGCCGGCGGCTCCTTTCTCCTGTATGGCGTGACCGGCAGCGGCAAGACGCTGGTGTACCTTGAAGCCGCGGCGCGGGTCGCGGCGGCGCAGCGGCAGGTCATCATCCTGGTCCCGGAGATCGCGCTCACGCCAGCACTCGTCGAGCGGTTCCGCCAGCGCTTCCAGGAGCAGCTCGCGGTACTGCACTCACGCCTGACCCCGAGCCAGCGAGCGTCTGAATGGCAGCGCATCGCGGCCGGGCAGGCGCGCGTCGTCATCGGCGCACGCTCTGGCATCTTCGCCCCGGTCCAGCGACTTGGCCTGGTCGTTCTGGACGAGGAGCACGAGTGGTCCTACAAGCAGGACGATTCGCCGCGGTTCCACGCGCGCGACGTCGCTCTCCAGCTTGGCAAGCTGGCCGGGGCGGCGGTGGTGCTGGCCAGCGCCACGCCGGACGTCTGCACGACGTGGCTGGCCGAACAGGGTGTCCACCGCACACTTCACCTCCGCGCAAGATATGGCGCGGAGACGTCGGGCGAAGTCAGGCGGCTGCCGCTGCCGACCATCGAGATCGTGGACCTGCGGGCAGAGCTGCGCGAGGGCCGGACCGGCTCGCTCAGCCGACTGCTGATCCAGCGGCTGGAGGAGACGCTGGGTCGCGGCGAGCAGGCGATTCTCTTCATCAACCGCCGCGGTACCGCCACCTGCGTAACCTGCCGATCGTGCGGCCACGTGGCGCAGTGTCGTCGCTGCAACGTGCCGCTCGTCTACCATCGCGGAGCTGACCGGCTCATCTGCCACCACTGCAACCGCCGGCGCGCTCCAATCGAAGTTTGTCCGAGCTGCGGCAGCGAGGCGATCCGCTATCTTGGGGCAGGGACGCAGCAGGTTGTCGACGAGCTGGGCGAGAGATTCCCCGAGGCGCGCGTCCTCCGCATCGATCGCGACGCCGCCTCGGCTGCGCACGTCAGGGAGGGCCTTCGCCAGATCGCGGAGCGTGAGATCGACGTCCTGGTCGGGACGCAGATGATCGCGAAATCGTTCGACTTTCCCCACGTCACCCTTGTCGGTGTCGTTCTGGCGGATGTGGGGCTGTTCCTGCCCGACTTCCGGGCTGGAGAGCGCTCATTTCAGCTCCTGACTCAGGTCGCCGGCCGGGCTGGACGAGCCAGTCGGCCTGGGCACGTCGTCGTCCAGACCTACGTGCCCGATCACGACGTCCTGCGACTGGCCGCCGATTACAACTACCGCGGGTTCTATCGACGAGAGATCCGGTTCCGCCGTGAGCACGGCTACCCGCCCTTCGGGCGCATCGTCCGGTTCATCCTCAGCGGCAGCAACGAACAGCGCAACTGGCAGGAGACCCAGCGCCTGCGCCGGGAGCTGCGGGCACGAACCGCCACGCTTGGCCGACCCGACATTCGCCTGCTCGGTCCGGCGCCCTGCTACTTTGAGCGTCTGAGAGGCCGCTGGCGCTGGCAGCTCCTGGCTCTCGGCGACAGCCTCGAGGCGCTCTTGGATGACCTGGTGCTCCCGCCCGGCTGGGTGCTGGACGTCGATCCGATGGATCTCCTGTGACGGGCGATCTCCTGCTGGTGACCGGCGGATCTCGCAGCGGTAAGAGTCGCTACGCGCTGAGCCGCGCCGCGGCGCTTTCGGACGCCGTCCTGTTCGTCGCCACCGGCGTCGAGACCGACGCCGAGATGGCGGCTCGGATCGCTCGCCATCGCGCCGAGCGCCCGGCCAACTGGGCCACGGTCGAAGCGCGGTACGAGCTGGGCACGGCGGTGACCGGCGTGGCGGCGCCCGGAACAACAGTGCTGGTGGAGGACGTCGGCACGCTGGTGACGTACCTGCTCGTCGCGCGCGAGGCGAGCGAGGCCGACGTCCTGGCGGAGATCAACCAGCTCGTCGGGCTGAAAGAGGTCGGCTACCGGCTCGTCGTCGTGACGGCCGAAGTTGGGCTGGGCGTCGTGCCGGCCACCCCGCTGGCTCGCGGGTTCCGCGACCTGCTGGGGCTGGCCAATCAGCGCCTCGCGACTGTGGCGGAGGAGGTGGTCTTCCTGGTGAGCGGCCTGCCCCTGACCGTCAAAGCCAGGCCGGGGCCGACTCCACCAGGCGCTAGCTGAAGACCGCCGCGTCGCGCGCCCCGCTGGCAGGGGACAGCAACACTGTCGTTTTTCCTCCGGAAAAGTCGCGCTGAGTGATAGACTTCTGCGCAGATGGTGGCCGGCGGAGAGAGCATGAGCAGTGTGCTTGTCCTGAACCAGAATTACGAGCCGCTGAACATCTGCAATGCTCGACGCGCCCTCGTCCTGGTGGACGGAGGCAAAGCGGAGGTCATCGAACACGGCAGTGGCGAGATCCGCTCGCCCTCCACCGCGTTCAAGCGACCGTCGGTGATCCGCATGGTCTACCTGATCAAGCGACCGCGCCCGAAGGTCCGCCTGACACGTCGCGAGATTTTTATCCGCGATGGTTTTACCTGCCAGTACTGCGGCGTGAAGACTCGTGATCTGACCCTGGACCACGTGGTTCCCCGGCACCGGGGTGGCAAGCACACCTGGGACAATCTCGTCTCCGCGTGTCGGGCCTGCAATCACAGGAAGGGCGGCAAGCGACTGGAGGACACCAAGTTCACGCTCCTGCGCCAGCCGTTCGAGCCGAAGGCAAACAGCTTCTACCTCTTCGGCCAGTACCTGGACGAGAACGGCGCCTGGCAGAAGTTCATCCCGGCCTGGGAGCTGGCGGTCTAGCTCCAGACGCCGGCGCCCTGGCTCGCGCTCTGGTAGGATGAGGCCGCGAAGAACGAGGTGAGCCGCCTTGCGCGTGATCTGCACTGGCACGAGCGGAGTCGAGCGTGTGGAGTACCTGCGCGCGCTCGCCCACGTCGCGGCGCAGCGAGGCGCCCCTCTCGAGACGTTCGATCTCCGCGAAACCATGTTCCAGATCGCCCGCGACGTGGGCGAGCCGGTCGAGGAAGAGACCATCCTGGACATGTTCCCGCGCGCGCTGATCCTGCTCCGAGCCGCCGCCCTGGAGCAGATCGTGAACCGTTGCGAGCAGCTTGGGCGCGGAGCCAACTGGCTGCTCTTCACCCACGCCGTCTTCCGCTGGAAGAACACCCTGATCTCTGGTTTCGACCCGTACTACCTGAACCGTCTCAAGCCGGACCTGTACCTGACCGTCACCTCCGGCGTTCTGACGGTCCGCGAGAAGCTGCGCGAGCATGACCGCTGGGAGCACCTCACGGTGGAGGACCTGCTGACCTGGCGTGAGGAGGAGCAGTACTTCACCGAAGAGATGGCGCGCATCCAGCGCAAGCCCCAGTACCTCATTGGCCGACAGCTCGCAACAGAATCCCTGTTCCGCCTCATCTTCGAGAGCAACCGGCGCAAGGTCTACTTGAGCTATCCTATGGCACACGTCGAGGCAGGGCGTGAGCGCGGCCTCTCGGAGTTCAAGTCGCGGCTAATGGAGCAGCTTGTGGTCTTCGATCCGGCCGACGTCAACGACTTCGAAGTCGAACGGCTGGGCCAGCCTGGCGATGACGACGGCTCACGTCAGCTCAGCGCGGCCTTCAGCGGCGTGATCGACACGGCCAGTTTCAGCTCGCGCGAGCTGCAGCACATCTCGGACCAGATCGTCTGGCGAGACTATCGTCTCATCACACAGTCGGACATGGTCATCGTGTTCTACGACATCGCGGTCCCGTCGCCAGGCGTGGTGAGCGAGATGAACTTCGCGTTGCACACCGGCAAGCGGGTCTACGGTGTCTGGCTCCCTGACACGGAGCCCTCTCCGTTCTTCGCTCGCTACTGCACGCGAGTGTTCAGATCTACCGGCGAGCTTTTCCGCCACTTCGAGCGATACCGCGTCATGCGGCCAGGCCCGGAACGGGTGGCCAGAGGCGCCCTTGGGGCGGGCTGAGGAGGGGGCGCTCCAGCCCAGGAGATGATGCAGCCGCTCGCACCCGGTAGTCGCCTTGGTCGCTTCGTCATCGAGCGAGTGCTCGGTCGAGGTGGCATGGGCGTGGTGTACCTGGCTCGGGATGGCGCCCTCGGCCGCGAAGTGGCGCTCAAGATGATCGGCGGCGAGCTGGCATGGAACCCCGAGTTCCTCGCCCGATTCGACCGCGAGGCCCGCAGCGCGGCCCGACTGAGCCACACGAACGTCGTCCACGTCTACGATGTCACCCAGGAGGGCTCGCAGCGTCTTCTGGTGATGGAATACGTCCCGGGACAGACGCTCTCGGACCGCCTTCACGACCAGGGCGCCCTGACGCCCTCCCAGCTCATCTCGCTGGCTCGCCAGCTTGGCGCAGCGCTCGACCATGCGGCCGGTGCCGGGGTGCTCCACCGTGACGTCAAGCCGGGCAACGTGCTGCTGGCGCCAGACGGCCGAGCGGTGCTCACGGACTTCGGCCTCGCGTTCGCGGCGCAGGACAGCCGCATGACCAGCGCCGGGATGACCATGGGCAGCCCGCTCTACATGTCGCCCGAGCAGGCGGCCGGCAAGCCGCTCGACCACCGCTCGGACCTCTACAGCCTGGCCGTTCTGCTCTACGAGGCCCTCTCTGGCCGTCCGCCATTCAGCGCTCCGTCGCCGCCCGCTGTGCTGGTCCAACACATGACGGCGCCCCCGCCGCCGATCAACTCGGTCCGGCCGGACCTCCCCCCGGAAGTGGGCGCCGTGTTTGCGAGAGCGCTTGCCAAGTCGCCTGCCGACCGCTATGACAGCGGCGCTCAACTGGCGGATGCGCTCGAGCGAGCACTCGGGCCTATGATGACGACCCAGGTCCAGCCTGTTCAGGACAAGCATCCGTCTCAGGAGACGCTGCTCCGGACGTTCGGCATCGGCATCGTTGGTGCGATCGTGCTCGGCGGCGGCCTGTTCGCCGTGGACCGCATGACCCGCAAGGCCGATCCGACGCCGACGGCAACGGTCGTCGCAACCGGTCTGACCGCGACCACAGTGGCCGCGGGGGGGGGATCGCCCACAGCGTCGGGCCTCGATCAGACCGTCCCCGGAACGCCAGGTACGTCCGCCACGACTGGCAGCGGCGCGGTCGCAAAGGGGCCTACTCCCTCTGTGGCTCCGTCTCCCTCCGTTACGGTCCGCCCCGGTACTCCGACGCCGACCGAGGCCCAGGCGGTTGACGCGGCGATGGCCGACATCGCGGCCCCGTGGTCGCGGGCTGATTGGGATGCTGTCATCGGCCGCCTGGCGCCGCTCCAGGCGCGATACAACACGAACCCGGCTGTCCGTGACAAGCTCTACGCTGCCTACGTCGAGAAGGGCAAGGTGCTGGAGATCGCCGAGAACCCCGTAGAAGCGCGTCGACCATACGGCGCTGCGCTGCAGCTCGACCCGAGCCGGCCCGAGGCACGCGGCCGCTTGCAGGCGATCGACCCGGTGAAGCGGGCGCTCGCCTGGCGTAACTATCGTTGGAAACCGGGCCTTCAGACAGAGGACGACGGCCTCCGGACCTTCCAGAGTGGCGACGGCTTGGTGCTGCAAGTCAAGATTCCGAACTCGGCCCGGACCG